>JBATHJ010000286.1:0-2617 GCA_049666625.1 Gammaproteobacteria bacterium
CGAACAACAATATGGTGGACAGCTTTTTCTTCAGCGCCTCGCGATGCAGCAGGTTGAGCCGCGCCTGGCATTTTTTTAACTGTTTCTTGTAATCAGATTTGCTCAGTGTCTGCGTCATGTCCAGGCTGGAAAGGATAGTCGTGCCCAGCAGCTGACCGGGTACATCAGCGACTGACTCTTCATCACCGGAAGTAATGACATCCATTGCTGCACTGGCTGCCTTACGCTTATCATTGAGCTCTTCGCGCAGTAATTTTTTCTCTTTCAGTCCGTCAAGATGACGATTGATCTCGTTATTCACAATATTGGCAACGGTCAAACTGCGATAATTGGGATCCAGGCCCTCGACTATGTTCCACGCAGCCATGCCGGTACTGGTGCGCATGATGGTGCGTTCTGCCGCTGCCTCGAAGCGCTGGTATATTTTCCAGTGGTCCCAGTCCTGTTTCACCACACGCCAGCTGGTCAGCGGGTCTTTTTCGAGTTTCTTCAGGCGTCGCTTCTGGGCGTCATGACTCAGGTGCATCCAGAACTTGATAATCAATGCGCCGTCATCGACCAGGGCATTCTCAAAAGCCAGGATACGGTCAAGCCGGTTATCAAATGTGGCCTCGTCATCTTTCTCATAGACGCGGCGCAGTAACGGCTGTGAATACCAGGAACTCAGGAACAGGCCGATCTGGCCGTTGGCTGGCAGGTCGCGCCAGAAACGCCAGTATTCGGGCCGATCACGTTCTTCATCGGAGGGTTCATCATATGCACGGGTAATCAGCCAGCGCGGATCCATCCATTCGTTGAGCAGATTTACAGTTTCGCCTTTGCCGGCACCATCTACCCCGGCAAACACAATGATGACCGGAAAATCGCCGCTCAACCTGAGCTTCGCCTGCGTCTCCAGTAATGCCTGGCGTAACAGCGGCTCGCGCTGGTTAAACTCGCTTTTTGAAACAGTTTGTCCTAATTCGGCTGTTCTGAACATAAACCTTCCCCGGTGATTTGTTACGCAGCTGCGATTACATCTTAACCGCAATCCATAAAACCGTTATTATAATCGCTTAGAGCACAGGTACATTGAGTGCAAACCAAGTTAGCAGGCAGTGTGATATATGGCAAAGATTTATGTTGAGGACAAGGAGGATAATACACGCGTTCCTTTCCTGCGCGGTATCCTGATTCGCTCGCTGCAGGATTCAGGGCTGTCTTTCGATACTGCCTATGAACTGGCGACCGAAATTCGAGATGACCTTGATGACACGAACAACACACACATCACCAATACTAAACTGCGCCAGCGGATTCTCCTGTTACTCAAGGACCACGGTGCTGGACAGGATGTCATTAACCGCTATTCGAAACAGATCAGCCCCTTCGGCATACAGGTTGAACAACGCGATGGGCAGGTAGCACCCTTTTCTCGCGTTGAATATCAGCATTGCCTGGAAAATATTGGGCTCAGCAGTGAGGAAGCCATAGCGGTTGTAACGACTGTCCACAAACATCTGCTCGATCGGCGTATAGAAAAAATGACATCGAGGCACCTGGGTAAACTGACTTACCGGTACCTGCGCCAGTCGAGTGAACTGGGGGCTGCTGTTGCCCACCGCTGGCTGATCTGGCGAAGCTTTATCAAGAGTGGCAAGCCGCTGATATTCCTTATCGGTGGCACCGCCGGTTGCGGTAAAAGCACGATTGCCACCACGCTGGCCAGCCGGCTGGATATTGTACGCACCCAGTCAACCGACATGCTGCGCGAAGTTATGCGTGTGATGATGCCCAAACAGCTGATGCCGGTGCTGCATACTTCATCATTTACAGCCTGGTCAGCATTGCCCGGTCAGACGAAGGTTACTCACGATGTCCCGGAAACCCTGCTGTTAAACGGTTACCGAAGCCAGGCGGATTTACTCGCAGTCGCGATTGAAGCTGTTATCCAGCGCGCACTGCGAGAACAGGTATCACTCATCCTCGAGGGCGTCCATATCCATCCAACCATCATGGAAAAACTGGCAAAGAGCAATGAGGCCATTGTTATACCTGTCATGCTGGGCGTGCTCAAACGTAAACAGCTGCAGCGCAGAATACACGGCCGCGGGACCAGTGTGCCGCAACGTCGTGGTGACCGCTACCTGAAGCATTTTGATGAAATCTGGCGTTTGCAGTCTTACCTGCTGTCAGAAGCCGACCGGGCAAATATACCGATTGTGGTCAATAACAGCCGGGAGAAAGTATTTCGTGAAATCATGCGCCACACTATCGAAACGCTGGCAGAAGATTTTGACAGCAACGCAAAAGAGGTTTTCTCCTGAAGGCTGGTCTTACTGCGATAGCACGCTGCTGTAAACAATGCCGCATACCAACACAGTTTCAGGAACTGTTCGCTTGAATTGTAAATCTCGGCCTGAGTCCTGGCGATTGCAGATGAACACTAAAACGGTTGATAAGCCCTGGCGTTTTCTACCTGATGCTATCAACCATTTTAGATACTCTTCGAAAGTGTTTACTTACCCAGTGCCTTCTTAACAACACCAACAATAGCCAGCAAGGCACCGCCACCAACACCGCCGCCGGCAACACTGCCCAGGATGCTGCCGATATCCATGCCGCCGTCGCCGCCGAG
>JBATHJ010000287.1:0-4012 GCA_049666625.1 Gammaproteobacteria bacterium
AGGTCAGTATTGCTGGCGACCAGGGCGTTGAGTTCTTTCTCGCTGAATGCCACCTTGCGTTCAGCGCCCAGTTCAGAATATTTCTCGGGATTGAGTCGGCCCGTGGAATCGAATTCAAGTGCTTCTATTTTTTTGTCCAGCACCTGTTGTTCGCTACTGCTAAGTGTGACCGGTTCGAATTCCGTCGGGAAGATATAGGTTTTGATTACCCAGAGGGTCACCAGCACGCTCACAATAATCACCAGCACGGTAATCAGTGATACGTGTAACCAGTCGAAGCGACCCTTCACAGGGCTGTTTGGTGGTGTCTCGGCAGTCATGTCTGTGTATCCCGATAGTATTAGCGCGTTATTATATAGAATCGCCATAATTCTAACCTGTCCTGTGCGGCAGTTCTCATAAATCAATGTTTTTAGACGATCTGCACGCTCACGATGTTGACCTGAGCTTTCAAGAAGCTTAGATTTATAGGCCCTGTAGGATGCAGAAAATGTGACAAAAAGTGAAAACAACAAAAATCATACTAGCCACAGTGGCCATGCTGGCGATGCTGATGAGCACAAACACACTGCTGGCGATGGACGAACCGCCCCAGGTGCACTTTGTTGTTAACGCCTATGATGTTGTCGGTGATAACCCGTTAAGCGCAGACACCACCCGCAATGTGCTCAAGCCATTCACCGGTGATCATTACGGACTGACCGGTTTACAGGCCGCGGCGGATGCGCTTGAAAAAGAATTTCGTGAACAGGGCTTTGCCTTTCACCGCGTCATCCTGGTGCCGCAGGAACTCAAGCAGGGCATCATCAAATTCAAAGTCACCGTGTTCAAACTTAACAAGGTGGACATCAGTGGCAACCAGCATTTCGACGAAGACAATTTGCTGCGCAACCTGCCGGGATTAACCCCGGGTGAAACCCCGAACACCAACGAGCTGTCACGCGCTGTCAATATGGCGAGTGATCATCCATCCAAAAGCCTCAAGGTCAAGTTTGCCGAAAGCGAAACGGGCGGTGCGATAGACGCAAAGGTCAGCGTCACAGACCAGAAACCGGATTTCTTCTTTGCTATTCTGAATAACACCGGCACCGACGACACCGGCAATTTTCGTTTGACCGGCGGCTACCAGTTTACCAACCTGTTTAATCGCGACCATTCGCTGGCGCTGAGTTATACCACGGCGCCTGACGATACCAGCGCGGTGAGTCAATACGGTGCTTTTTATAGCGTACCGTTTTACGCATCAGGATCGCGGTTGAGTTTTTTATATACCCAGTCGGATGTCGACTCCGGCATTATCCAGCAGACGTTTGATGTCGCCGGCAAAGGCCGCGTGATGGCACTGCGTTATAACAAAAACTTTTTGCAGGTCGGTGCGTACAAGCATGAAATAGAACTCGGGCTTGATCACAAGAAGTTTGAAGACAATACAACCTTTGCAGGCAGCCCCACCGCGTTCCTCGGCACCGATGTTGTCAGCCGTCCATTATCATTGTTCTATAAAGGCTCACGCCCGGGCACGCGCAGCACGATTGATTTCACGATTGGTGGCGCGATGAATATTTCCGGCGGCTCACTCAACGAAGACGCTGACTATATTGCCAATAATGTTGCCACCGCCGACTGGAGCGTTATTCGTTACGGCGCAAACTACACCCGGTTTTTCAGCGACAACTGGATCTTCCGGTTTCGATTCAACGGCCAGGAAACCAGTGATGAGCTGATCCCGGGTGAAAAATTTGGCCTCGGCGGGATGAACTCGATTCGCGGGTTTGATGAACGCATTATTCTTGGTGACACCGGTTACCAGCTGAACCTGGAACTCTGGTTCCCGACCGTGACGTCATATGATATTCGCCCGCTGGTGTTCTATGACTACGGCCATGTCGAACTGATCGACCCCCAGGGACTGCCCCCTGAAGAAGACCCGGCATCCATCGGTGCGGGCCTGCGCTGGTCGTGGAAACAGAAATTAAGCATCGTGCTCGACTATGGCTATGTTACTTCAGCTGCGGGGCTGGTAAAGGACGGCGACACACGCGCGCACCTGGACATGTTTTACCGGTTCTAGTGACGGCCAGGGATGTGAAACGAGGAATACCGAATGAAGACAACTGATATTCGAACATGGATCACTTCAGCACTGCTTGCAGCCAGTATGTGTGCAAGCGCTGCTGCATCAGCCGAACGCGTGGGTGAAATCAAGTACGCGCGCGGCGCGGTCACCGTGCAACAGGCAGATGGCAGCGGCGCACGACTGATCGGCCAGGGTGACAATCTCAACCAGGGCGAAGTGGTTAAAACCGGCTCGAAAAGCTTTGCCATTCTGCGCCTCGAAGACGACACCCGAATGACCTTGCGGCCGGGCACTTCGTTCGCGGTCGAAGAATACACTGCACAACGCAACAGCAAAGCCAGCGCACTGCTCAGGTTGTTCCGCGGTGGCATGCGTACCATTACCGGCTTCATCAGCAAGATGAACCCCGGCGGTTATAAAATTAAAACTGCCACTGCCACCATCGGCATACGCGGTACCGAATTTGATGCCCGCCTGTGTGCGCAGGATTGCGCGGAAGAAAATCAGAAACTCGATAAACGTATCGAGGCCGAAGCAAAACGCACTGTCGCCAAGGCAGTGTTCATCCGCGGTGATGTCAAGGCGAATAACTTTCTCGATAAAGAACGTTCACTGGTCAGGCTGTCACCGATATTTGAAGGCGACACCATCATCACCGGCGACGATTCCTACACCATCCTTATCTTCCGCGACAAAAGCCGGGTATCGCTGCAGGAGGACACCCAGTTCCGCGTTGACGAACTGCGTTACCAGAATGATGCAGACAAAACCGGGGTTTCAGGCCTGTTCAGCCTGTTACGCGGCGGCCTGCGCACCATCACCGGCCTGATCGGCAAGGTCAGTCCGGATAAATATCGCATGCGCACCACCGTGGCCACGCTGGGTATTCGCGGTACCGGTTATGACATGTTGTGCACCGGTCCATGTGCTGCCGATGGCGCACCCGCAAAAACACCTATGCCAAACGGTGATGGTCTGTATACCCACGTGTGGGACGGTGAAGTCATGCTGGGTGACCAGGCCGTCGGGCTTAACCAGGCCGCGTTTGTGCAGAACAAAGCTGAGCCCGCGCGGATATTGCAAAGCGTGCCAAGCTTCTTCATCGACAACCCGTTGCCAAAACCCAACACTATTGAGATCGATGAAAGCACCTTGTTCGAAACCAGGAAGGGTGACGCTGCCCCCGAAGGACTGTACGTCAGCGTGAAAGAAGGTGAAGTCATTATTAAATCTGATACTACCAATGAACTGGTGAAAATCACCAAGGGGCAGGCGGCGTTCGCCAGTATTGGTGGACAGCTGCTGCAGCAATTGCCGACGATACCCGCGTTCCAGCAGTACGATGCCTATCCGTCACCGGATAACCTTTCAGCAAAGGGGCTCGACATGGGCGGCGTACTGGGTGATATAGAAAACAAGGATATGAGCTGTGAAATTCAATAGCAGTCCGACGAGCCGGTCTTGTGAAGCCACGATGCCGGGTGGTATGTTGGTTTTTATGAACTGCGTTAACTAGTGGTGCATGCAAATGAAAATTAAAGGATTATTAAAATCATGTAGTTATAAAACATTGTTGATAATGTTTATGACTTCTGTGTCTGCCCAGTCAGCGTTCGCAAACCCCACCGGCGCCACGGTCGTCAACGGCAGCGCCACATTCAGCCAGCCCAATAGCAGCACACTGGCAATTACCAACAGCCCCGGCGCCATCATCAACTGGCAGCAGTTCAATATCGGCGCCAACGAAGTCACGCGCTTTATTCAGCAAAACGCATCCAGCGCCGTGCTCAACCGCGTCACCGGGCTGAGCCCATCGGAAATTTTCGGCGCACTCAATTCCAATGGCCGGGTTTTCCTGGTCAATGGCAACGGTATTGTGTTTGGCCCCAATGCCACGATTAACACCTCGGGTTTTATCGCTTCCACACTCAACAT
>JBATHJ010000288.1:0-3470 GCA_049666625.1 Gammaproteobacteria bacterium
TGGGTGAATGCAGTGGATCGCTCTGTATCGTGTCTGCGCTGACATGCATGCCGGCTATCGATATGCAATGCTGTTCTAGTGTTAACGGTTCGACCGGAGCGCGAAGGGTGCTGCAGCGAGAAACAGGTAGTTGCGCAATCGACTTGTGCGATGCGAAACGGTATATGACAACCGCGTGAGCAGCGTGGCTGTGTGCCATCAGGTCGACGACCAGTTCGGCAGTCGAGGGCTGCAATGTCGGCTGTTCTATGACCAGGATATCTATGTCGGGTGCATCGCTGTCGCCAAGCAGGGCCTGTGGTGTTTTATATCGTGCGATGAGTTCGAGCTGTTCCAGCTGTTCGCTGGCATTATCGACTTTTGATGCCAGTGTCTCGCCAATAATGGTAATACGCAGAGGCTGGTCGGAGTCGCGGGATTGCAAACTGCCGAGGCTCTCTGCAGCCCGTGCTTCGAGCGCTTCCTGACTCAGGCCGGCAATGGAGCTGATTGAGTCGCCAGTATCGACCAGTGCTTTCATCAGTTTGAGGCGTGTGATGTCTGCGCTCGAATAGAGGCGTCCGCCGGTCTCCGAGCGTTCGGGGACGACAGCATTGTAACGTCGCTGCCAGATACGCAGGGTGTCTGGGGAAACACCGGTGAGGTTTGATACTTTGCCGATCCTGTATGTATTTGATGCCGGTTGAGTACTCATGTTCATTCCTGCTGTGTGAATTGATAGATGTATAGTTGTATTATACAAAAATTAGACAAAACTTCCATATTTATCAACTGTCCAGGACATAGCAGCAAATTAAATGGGGTCAGAGAACAATTGTTTCTAAGATTAGAGTGTGCGCTCTCTGCCCCCTCCAGATATTACATAATCCATTAAATACCGGTTTTCACAAAAAATTCACACCAATATGACAATTGCTTCACAACAGCAAGCTTAAAGTCATATTGCGTCCTCGCTGTAACGATGTCTGGTCGCCATGTGAATCTGATCGCCCTGAGACCAGAGCACATTTCCCGGGGTGTACCTGTTCCAGGCAAGAGATGATCATGACTACACAATTCGCGACTATCAACATTCGGAATCTCAGGCTGCGCACCTACATAGGCTTCAATACCGAAGAGATGGAAAAACAGCAGGATGTTGTTATCAATATGCAAATGCGTTACGAAATTACCGATGAGGTTTTGCAAGACAGGGTAGAGGAAGCGCTCAACTACAAAACTGTTACCAAGAAAGTAATCACGCATGTCGAGCAGGGCCGATTTTTACTGTTGGAGAAACTGGTCGCTGACATCCCGGCAATCAGCTGTGAACACCCAGGTGTCAGGCAAGCCGAGGTTACGGTCGACAAACCGCATGCACTGCGCTTTGCAGATTCCGTTTCCTTGACCCTGGATTATAACGCGGGCAAAGCCACTAACCTTCATTACCTGGAGAAAGCCTCATGAACCCAAACCCCGTATACTTGAGTAAAAACCAGCCTGAACATTCGGCGCTATCTGAAGACGCTATCCTGGTCCGCAATACACTGATTCAAGAGGGACTGGAAACACCGATGATTGATACCGGGTTGAATCCTGAACAGAAATATCAGCGCATCAAGGAATTGATGTCAGATGTGGTCAGCACGCTTGGTTTGGACTTGTCTGATGATAGTCTGGCGGAGACTCCGCATCGCATCGCCAAGATGTATGTTCATGAAATCTTCTCCGGGCTCGATTATAGTGAGTTTCCCAAGCTTTCAGTCATCGATAACAAGATGGGTGCCAACGAAATGGTCAAGGTTCGCAACATCGATCTGACCAGTACCTGCGAACATCACTTTGTCACCATCGATGGTGTGGCCAAGGTTGCATATATTCCGAAAGACAAGATCATTGGTTTGTCCAAGATCAATCGAGTGGTACGGTTCTTTGGGCGACGACCGCAAGTACAGGAACGCCTGACACGCCAGATACTGGTGGCACTACAGGCGCTGCTGAAAACAGATGATGTTGCGGTCAGTATCGATGCTACCCATTACTGCGTCAAATCCCGTGGTGTCCAGGATAGCAACTCACAGACCAGCACAACCGCACTGGGTGGCTGTTTTAAGGAAAATATCCATACCCGTGCCGAATTCCTCAATCCATGAGTAAAGAACCTCTGTTGATCACCGGGGTAGGCAAGCGGGTCGGGCTACATCTGGCGCATACTTTTCTCGATCGCGGCATACCTGTGATCGGTACTTATCGCACGACTCGATCCAGCGTGACTGAGCTGGAGCAGAAAGGTGCAGAATTGTATCAGTGTGACTTTGATGATGATGCGCAAACCGATGCATTGATTGAGGATGTCCTGCGCAAGCATAGCAGTCTGCGCGCGATCATACACAATGCCTCTGACTGGTTAGCAGATAACGCTGAACTGCCGAGTGCTGAGATCATGCGACGTATGATGCAGGTCCATGTCAGCGCCCCCTACCAGATCAATCTGGCACTGGAACCTCTACTCGAGGCAAGCGAGGCCAGTCACGCGGATATCATTCATGTCGGAGATTATGTCAGCAGTCGGGGCAGCAAAAAACATATCGCCTACGCTGCGAGTAAAGCAGCGCAGGATAACCTGACGCAATCCTTTGCAGCAAAATTGGCGCCCAAGATCAAGGTCAATAGCCTGGCACCGGCTCTGGTGCTATTCAACCCCGATGATGATGAAGCGTATCGCCGCAAAGCGCTTGATAAGAGTCTCATGCAGTGCGAGGCTGGCCTCGATGAATTCCAGCACGCGATCGATTACCTGCTGCAAAGTCATTATGTCACCGGCCGGGTACTGCCTGTGGATGGCGGGCGTCATCTACGATAAGCGGCAGGCTTGATATTCTAAAAACAGAATAAATGGGGTCAGATCACAGTTTTTGTTAATATTAGAGCAATCTGTGATCTGACCCCAATTATTCATGACCCCAATTATCTTCTCACGCTATTGATGAACTTGTTACTCACTGCTGTTCTCCTTCTTGTCTCGGCCATAGCTGTCGGTATTTACCTGGTTGTGCTCGGTGTGCGCATGCGACGTCGCTCGCCTGGTCTTGGACTTGCGCACGCGGGTCTGGCACTGTCCGGTGTCGTGGTTTTGTTAACGGAGATTTTCACCGGAGCGTCCGACAAGCTGAATAACGTTGCCGCCTTGTTCCTGTTCTTCGCTGTAGTGGGCGGCGGCATGGTCTTTGCGTTACATGAAGAGAACAGGCCGCCATCGATGATGGCAGTCATGGCCCATGCGATCATGGGCTTAATTGGGATATCACTACTGATCATCAATCTTTTTTAAGATTAATAAAAATGGGGACGCTACCCCTCAAATCCTGCTTGTTAAGATAGATAGTGTGGAAATACATCAAATAAAACGCGGTGACTCAGAACTCCAGCGGCCCGTTAATGAACAGGAATTACGCTTGCAGCTAAATTATGAGCTGTCTGGCGAAACAATT
>JBATHJ010000289.1:0-6902 GCA_049666625.1 Gammaproteobacteria bacterium
CAACAGTTTTGATGCCATTGTGTGCACAGCTTCATTTGAATACCTGACACAACCCGACGAGGTACTCAATGCACTCGCGAGCGTACTGAAACCCGGCGGTCTGCTGGTGATTACGTTTTCAAATCGCTGGTTTCCGACCAAGGCAGTAAAAATCTGGAGTGACATTCACGAATTCGAACGCATCGGCCTGGTCAGCGAATGCCTGCAACGCAATGGTGATTTCAGCGAGCTCCACACCCTGAGCTCACGCGGACTGCCGCGCCCACGGGATGACAAGTATGCCAGTGAACTGCTGTTATCTGACCCGGTATATGCGCTCTGGGCGACACGCCGTTAACACTGGTATCATTGGCCGCACAGCTGTTGTTCAATCACTCGCTGAGTGAATACAACGCAATAAAAATCCTCGGGAGATAGCCATGAAAAAACCATTGCTTGCCAGCATGCTTACCGCCTGCCTGATAACCACTTGCCTGGCCACGCTACAGGCCTGTTCCAGCTACGGTGATACCAGAGCTGACACCGGCGAACCCCAGCCGACTGGTAAGACAAAGGGCCAGAAATTTTCAGAATGTCTCGATGTGAAATCACCCGAAGAATGTGACCAGGTGATCAACCGTCGCAGCACCAGTTACTAGTACCCCAACAATTTACTGGCCCGGTGTTTATCTCCGCGCCTGCAAACTGTCACGCGTTATATTCGAGCGTAACCCATGGATAACCCTTTAACACTGACCTCGGCTTTTTTGCTCGGCCTGTTCAGCACCGTGCATTGTATCGGCATGTGCGGCGGCATCATCGGCGCCCTCAGTCTCAGCCTGCCGCTGGAAGTGCGCATGCATAAGCCCCGGCTATTTATTTTTGTCACCAGCTACAACATCGGCCGAATCACCAGTTACACCCTCGCCGGCCTGATCGCGGGTGCGCTTGGCAGCGGGGTGCATGCTACTGCCGATTTCGAGTACGGCCACACCATTCTCAAATACCTGGGGGTTGCAATGATGGTGGCGATTGGCCTGTACCTCTCCGGCTGGTTGCCGCAAATCGCGGTGATTGAACGCCTGGGGGTACCGATCTGGAAAAAGCTCGAACCCATTGGCCGCCGCCTGCTGCCTGTCGCAACACTGCCAAAAGCATTTGCCTATGGCCTGATCTGGGGCTGGCTACCCTGCGGACTGGTGTATTTTGTACTGCTGTGGGCGCTCACCTCCGGCGGCGCGATCGAAGGCGCGCTCACCCTGCTGGCGTTCGGCCTGGGTACCCTGCCCACCCTGCTTAGCGCAGGTTTCATGACCTCGTGGCTGACGCGGTTTGCGCGCTCACAGCGTGCGCGCCAGCTGGTGGGTCTGCTGATTATCGCCATGGCCATCGGCAGTTTGCTGATTCCCATGGAACACCATCATCCCTAGCACGGCCGTGGCGCGCGAATAATGTTCAGCCCACAGACAGATGCATTCAGTCAGCTGATTGGACACGCCAGCAGTGTGCAGTCGGTGATTCGCACTGCGCAGATCGCGGCCGCCACCGATGTGCATGTACTGATCGAAGGCGAAACCGGCACCGGCAAGGAACTGCTGGCCAGGGCCATCCAGCAAAGCAGTCCTCGCGCCGACAAACCCTTTATCATCGTGAATTGCGCGGCACTGCCAGTTGAACTGGCTGAATCATTGCTGTTCGGTCATGAAGCCGGCGCTTTCACCGGCGCGATTGAGCGCAAACCCGGCTCGGTGCAGGCGGCAGATACTGGTACGCTGTTTCTGGATGAAATCGGTGATCTGCCAGTGGCGGTGCAGGGCAAGCTGTTGCGCTTTATCGAAAACGGTGAATGCCATCGCCTGGGCGCGCACACCCCGGAATATGTCGATGTGCGCATCATCGCGGCAACCCACCGCAACCTGCTGGAGATGATCGACCAGGGGCTGTTTCGGCACGACCTGTTTTATCGGCTGAGCGTGGTCAACATGCGCCTGCCGCCACTGCGCGAGCGCGTACGCGACATCCCGGAACTTGCCCTGCACTTTCTAGAGGCCGCAGCCACGCGCCAGCACAAGCCGGTGACGCGGCTCAGTGCCGATGCCATCCACCGCCTGAAACACTATTCATGGCCGGGCAATGTACGCGAATTACGTAATCTGTGCGAACGTATATCGACGCTGATGCCGGGCAAACTCATCGACAGCTCCGAGCTGCCGCTGGAACTATTTGTCAGCCCGCAGCTGCGCACGACAGCCAGCAGCTTCAACCTGCCGCAGGAAGGCATCAACATGGAATCGCTCGAAGCCGACCTGATCGACCAGGCGCTGGAACAGGCGCGCGGCAACAAAAGTCGCGCTGCCAGACTGCTCGGCCTGAGCCGTGATGCGTTTTTGTATCGCATCAAGAAACACAAAAAACCCTGATTCAACCCGGTGTATGAGCATACGGCCTGGCCCGGCCTGGCAGCACAACAGGCGCGGATACTTTCAAGACAGCGACAACAGCAGTAAAATCAGCCGATGATATTAATATCGTGTGATGCAAATGGTACAGACTGAAATCAACCAGGCGAGCGGCAACGGCAGCATAGTCCTCACCCCCAACAATTCCGCCAGCTGGCGCTTTAACATGCTGGTGCTGGCCTCGCTGGGCTTTATCCTCGGTATGATCTCGGTGTTCTTCCTTATCCAGGGGCTGTGGCTCATACTGCCGTTTTCAGGGCTTGAAATTCTGGCGCTGTTTAGCGGTCTATACCTGTGCGTACGCGCCAATATCACCATCGAAGTGATTACCTTCGGGGATCATGTCGTCAGGGTTGAGCGTGGTCGCAAATCGATTGAACAAAGCTGGGAGTACCCGCGATCATGGTCGAAAATATTTGTGCGCAACCCGCAATATCGCGGCCATCCCAAAAAAATATTTATTCGTTCGCACGGCAAGGAACTCGAGCTCGGCGCGTTTCTCAACAAGCGCGACAAGGACCTGTTAATCAAAAAACTCAAACACCTGGTGTATTGCTGACACTGCTGCTGATGTTGATAGCACTTCCCGGTGCCGGCGAAGTGCGTGCAGAAATTCTTGAGATCAACCCGCAGACTGCACAGCATATCCAGTTCAAACGCATTGCCCCCAGCCAGTATCAGTTCGAAGCGCAATCACTGCGCATCCAGGTTGATGACAGTGCGTCTTTCCTGTTAGTGCCTTTCAAACAGATCAAAACCGTTAGCACAGTGCGTTATCAATGGACGCTTGAATCCGGCGATCTCAGGCTGAACGATGCCGCGCACGAGGCGAGCCGTGATGGCGATGACGCGGTGTTTAAACTTGGCCTGTTGATCGAAGGCGACCCCGGGTTCAGCAACCCGCTGGCACCGAAATGGCTGAAGCAGGCGAACGCGGCGCTGACATATCCGAGTGACCGCATGATTTACATCGTGGCGAATGCAAAACACCACGCAGGCCAAAGCTGGACCAGCCCTTACAACGACAAGATACAAATGACCGCAGCGCAAAACCGCCCGCTGGACGCTGGCTGGATCGAGGCCAGCCATGTATTCGACAGCCCGGCGAACGTGGTAGGGCTGTGGTTAATGGCCGATGGCGACAATACTGATTCGCGCTTTAGCGTGCGCGTTAAAAATATCGAGCTTGAGTAGATTACGGACAAGGCCAGAAAAAACTAAAAGCATTAGTCCGCGAATGAACGCATATGAACGCGAATAAAAACCAGAATTAAATCAGGGCTTGTGTGCCGCAGGCACACATACAAGACATTCGTTCTTATTTGCGTTCATATGCGTTCATTTGCGGACAATATTTTCTGTCTTTGATTTTCAACAGCGTGCACGCCGACGTGCCAGCAGCAGCGGTGGCAGTACCAGGAGCAGCAGCGCCGGGTGCAGAGTGCCTAGTCGACCGTCCGCGGCAGCTGGTGTTGCTACTGTCTCTGGCGGAAGCGCAACACCGCCGGGATCGCGTACCACATAATTACGCAGACCGTCGGCATCGTTGGGACCGCCGTCTTCGAGCGTTAGTTGTACACAGAAATCAAATGCGGTCAGCCCCGGGGTGTATTCGATACTGCCGGGTGCTGGACAAACACCGAGTTCACCTTTGGCACTGCTGATACTGTTGAGATCATTCTCGACAAACGTTGCCCATGATGCGCCGTTGTACTTGCGGTATTGTGCGCCACTGAGAATGGCTGACTGTAACGGGATCACTACCCGCGCGGTGTATATAGCTTCATTGAGACCGGTGATTTCAAAATCATAAAAACCGCCGAGATTGGCATAGCTATCTACTGATTCAAGACCCGCGCCGCCCGCCTGACCACCATGCTCGTCAATGTTTTGCTGACTCACCAGAACGCCAATGGCGTCTGCAGTTTGGGCCGTTGTGCCGAGGCGAATACCTAAACCCGAATCTGTAGTCAGCAGGTAACTGTTGACCGGGTCGCCCGACTGGTTCTGTATCGCAGCCGCATCTACGATGCGGTTATCGTCAAGATAATCTGCGATGCCATCTGCATCGCTGTCGGTCACGCCTTCGGTGACATTGTCGACACCATCCCCATCACAGTCGGTGTTGCTGTCGGGAGTGCCATCCACATTACAATCTGAAACATCAGGTGAAGTCGCAATCACGCGCAATAACACACCCGCTGTCGTTTCGCGACCATTGTCATTTACTTTCACAGTGACCGGATAGTTGCCGACAGGTACTGTGCCGAGGTCTATAGCGAGTGTACTGGTGCTGGAAGTGCTTGTAATATTGGTCAGACTGATTGCATTGTGCGTCATGCTCCAGTCGAAAACCGGTACGGTCGATGTCCTGGTATCAGTCGTAGTAGCTGTCACTGTGACTGCATTTCCGGCATCAGCGTACACCTTATTGCCGGTCGAATTACCGGCCTGGGCAATTGCAATGTTGACAATCGGTGGCGAGTCGGATTCGGCAATAAATATTCTATGCGACTTCACTGACCCGAGAACGGCGTTGCTGGCATTCGACAGCATGATGCTGAAGTCTCCACCATCTTCGACAATACCATCATCGATAATATTAATATTGAGTTTACCAACGAGTCCGGGGGTGTTGCCTTCGATGTCTGACTGGCCGATGGTAATCGTTCCTGAAGTTGCATTGTGATCGCTGCTGTCTGCGAGTCCCGCCACAGCCTGGTAGTCGACTTTCACCGGGTACTTTGCGGCCGGCCCGTTCAGCCTTACCATCATCACCGCGACCTGGCCTTCGCCCACAGTCTGCCCGGCCGTGGTATTGATGATTGGTTTCACCCATACGTTCTGCGCATCGAAGGAAAGATTGCCGGCCTTGTCGCAGGTGGTCCATCGCACCACGTGTGCACCGGGGCGGAACGCCTTCGCTTTTAGCGGGTAGCTGGACAACTCACTGCAGGTACTGAGCGTGGCGTCCACGATCGGTTTGATAATTGAAATGCTGCCATCATTACCGTCACCGGCACTGGCAACACCGATGTCGACCCTGGTGAGATAACCTTTTGCATTCACCGTAACATCGGCAGGTGCTGTCACCACCGGGCCAACACTGTCAACATCAGGTGCACTGCTCGCGTTGAACTCGTCAAGATTACTTATTCCATCGCCGTCACAATCCAGTGCAGCATCCGCCGCATCGAATGGATCGAGGAAACATGGCGCACCTGAATAAGTAGCTTCAAAACTATCGGACATACCGTCATTATCATCATCCGTGTCACAGGCATTACCACCTGTTGCCGGGTCGGAAGAATCGACATCCCCGATTGCGGGAAAACCGGCATTCGCCATGTACTGCGTATCCCCGTCGTTATCTGCCTGGTTGTCTTCGGCGGCGCCATTTGGTGTCGAGGGGCAGTTATCTGCATAATCAGCCACACCATCGGCGTCACTGTCGGGCGGATTGACCGTCAGCGTAAACTGCAAGGTATCCGGCACGGCACCGTCTTCACCACCGTCCGCAACGCTGATAACAATATTGCTGTACTGATTATTAAACACCCCGGTACGCGGCACAGTCCAGCTAATCAGGCCCGTGGAATTCACAGCCATTGCCGCCGGTTGATTGCTCAGACTCGCGGTTAAATCAGTGCCCAGCCCGCCGGTATCGTCAACATCGCTGGCGGTCACCTGGTGAGAAAATGCGCCACCTTCCGTCAGGGTAGTGGAAGGATCAGCCGAAGTGATACTCGGCGGGTCATTGACAGGTGTTACGGTCACCGTGAAATTCTCGGTATCCGGTAGCGAACCATTTTCGCCACCATCAGCCACCTGTACAGTCACCATCCCCGACGTCAGCACACCTTCCAGCGGTGTCCAGGTGATTACACCCATGGTTGAAACCACCATGCCCGCAGGCTGATTGCTCAATGAAAATGTAAGGTCAGTACCATTGTTGGTATCATCGATATCCGATACCCCCACCGTATAACTGTACTGCACGTCTTCGGTGGCCGTGGTCGGTGCTGTCGAGGTAATCGACGGCGGGTCATTGGTAGCGGTCACCGATACGGAGAACATCTGTACGGCGGCCACTGCTCCATCTTCACCGCCATCTGTCACCGTTACCGTTACTGTTCCTGAAGAGGCAACCCCGTTTCCGGGTGTCCAGGTAATCACGCCCGTGGATGGATTCACCGTCATTCCAGTCGGCGCGTTACTGAGTGCAATACTCAGCCCCGCACCGAACGCATCATCCGGGTCGTTGACCACGACAGGGTAGCTGTACTGCACACCTTCAGTCGCGGACGAAGGCGCGGTCGACGTAATCGACGGCTGGTCATTGACCGCGGTGATCGACAGATTGAATGTAATCGTGCGCGAGGTACCGGTATTCATATTGTTGACCGTGACCGTAAACGAGTCAGAATTGCTACCGTTTAAATTTGCTGCCGGTGTATAACGCAC
>JBATHJ010000290.1:0-4647 GCA_049666625.1 Gammaproteobacteria bacterium
AGATGATCACGACCGCGTATGTCGATCAGGTAGACAATACTCATGCTCAGGCCGTCGCGATCCTCGAGTTCTACATTCTGGATATTGGCGCCCTCATCAGACAGCACAGTCGCGGTTCGCGCCAGCACGCCGGGCGTATTGGTAGCATCGAGTCGAATACCGCAGGTAAACACGCCGGCTGCATCGTTCGCCCATTGCACATCAATGTATTTGTCAGTTTGTACGCGCGATGGATCCAGGTTTCGGCAACCATCGCGATGCACTACGATGCCACGGCCCTTGCTGAGCACACCAATCACCTGATCGCCGGGAATCGGGTGGCAACATTTACCATACGACACCACCATGCCCTCGGTACCGTGGATTGCCAGCGGCGCCTGGGTTTTCATTTCGCGGGTTTCTTCAGAATCACCGTAAGCAGTTCGCTCGGGCACCAGGCGACGCACTACCAGGCTTGGCGGGCGATTACCCATGCCGACATCTTCGAGCAAGTCACTGAGTGCATTGAATCCATATTCATTCAGGGTTTCATCAATATTTTTTTGCGGCACATCATCAAGCCGCAAACCCAGGCCTTTGAGACAGCGCTCGAGCAGGCGCCGACCCTGCGACATCGCTTCATCGGCCTGCAAATTCTTCAGATAATTTCGAATATTGCTGCGCGCCTTGGCGGTGACCACGTAGTTCAACCATGCCGGGTTCGGGCGCGCATTCGGTGAAGTTATTATCTCGACGGTCTGGCCACTGTATAAAGGTGTATTGAGTGGCGCAAAACTATGGTCAAGTTTTGCCGCAACGCAGGTATTGCCGATATCGGTGTGCACGTAATAAGCGAAATCAACCGGCGTCGAATTGCGCGGCAATTTAACGATGTCACCTTCCGGGGTGTACACATAGACTTCATCGTGGAACAGGTCGACTTTTACGTTTTCCAGAAACTCGAGCGAATCACCCGCGGTCTGCTGCATTTCCAGAATACCCGTGAGCCAGTCGCGCGCACGCGCATGCGCATCGGTCAGCCCACTCTCGTTGGGGGATTTGTATAACCAGTGTGCTGCAATTCCGCTCTCGGCAAACTTGTCCATCTCGGTGGTACGAATCTGCACTTCCATCGGAATACCGTGCGGCCCGTACAACGCGGTGTGCAACGACTGGTAACCGTTGCTTTTGGGAATCGCAATATAATCCTTGAACCGGCCCGGAATCGGTTTGAATAAGTTATGCACTATGCCGAGCACGCGATAGCATTCGTCAACCGAATCCACCAGCACACGCAGTGCGTACACATCCAAAACCTTGTCGAATGACAAACGTTTGTGCCGCATCTTGTTGTAGATACTATACAAATGTTTTTTACGCGACTGCACCTCGGCTTCAATGCCAAGTTCATCGAGTCGCGCCACCAGCGCAGTATCAATTTTCTTGATGACTTCCTTGCGATGGCCGCCGGCCTTGTTGACCGCGTGTTCGAGCACGCGGTAGCGCAAAGGATGCATGGCGCGAAACACCAGGTCTTCAAGTTCGTGCCGAATGGTATATATACCGAGGCGATTTGCAATCGGTACATAAATGTCCAGCGTTTCCTGCGCGATGCGACGGCGTTTTTCTGGTAGCAGGCTGTCGAGCGTGCGCATGTTGTGCAGTCGATCAGCCAGCTTGATCAGCATGACGCGAATATCCTGCGCCATGGCGAGCAATACCTTCTGGATATTTTCCGCCTGCTGTTCGAACTTGTTTTTGAACTTGATATGGGTGAGCTTGCTCACGCCGTCAACCAGGTGCGCTACGTCTTCACCGAATTCTCGCGATATGAGTTTGCGTGTTGCGGGCGTGTCTTCAAGCACATCGTGAAGAATGGATGCGACGATACTTTTAACATCCATGTGCATTTGCGCAAGGATGCGCGCCACAGCAATCGGGTGATAAATATAAGGCTCGCCGGATGCGCGTAACTGGCCTTCGTGCGCCTGCGCGCCGAACAGGTAGGCGCGATATACATCCTTGACCTGGTCATGCTCCATATAGGTGCCGACCAGATCACATAAATCGGAAATTAAAAAGCGGTTTTCTGCATCATCTGCAGCCGCAGACTCACTGCGAATCAGGTCGCTCATGCTGCGGCTCGGGTTGAGCTAAGAGAAAAAATTCCCGCATCGACATGCCAACATAAAATTCAACATGCGAGTGTTGAATCTTATGGATGTGCTGATGCGAGAGTTTCATCTGTGATTAGAAACCTGCCTGCAGATCTCCCTCGATGAACACTTCCATGTCATCCTGGGCAATCACAACTTCAGCTGCATCCAGTGATTCTTTGGTGACTTTGCCTTCAGCAATTTCACGCAAGGCCAGTACAGTCGGCTTGTCATTGTCCAGCGAAACCTGGGCGTCTGCGCCCATCGCCAGCTGGCGTGCGCGGCGTGCTGCTACCAGCACCAGCTCAAAACGGTTATCTACATTATCCAGACAATCTTCTACGGTTAAACGTGCCATAAACGGTCACTCCACTACTAGGTCGTTAACAATGCGGCCAGCAAGTCCGCGTGTTTCTGCTGCTGGTAGTCTTTCAGCATTCGATTGCTGATAAAAATTGCGGCCAGTTCTTCACTGGCACGCTCGAATTCATCATTGATCACTATATAGTCGAATTCACCATAATGCGACATTTCGCTGACCGCGTCACGCATGCGACGCTCGATCACGGTATCATCATCCTGGCCGCGGCCCTTGAGGCGCTGGCGCAGCGCCTCGGTGCTCGGCGGCAGGATGAATATGGTCCTGCAATCGGTCACCAGCTGGCGAATCTGGCGCGCGCCCTGCCAGTCTATTTCCAGGATCACATCCTTGCCGAGCAGCAATTGCTCCTGGATATGCTGGCGCGAGGTGCCGTAGTAATTATCAAACACTTTGGCGTGCTCGAGAAACGCGCCCTCTTCGATCATCAATTCAAACTGCGCCTGATCGACAAAATGGTAATTAACGGCGTCAATTTCGCCCTTGCGCATCGCGCGCGTGGTGTGTGATACCGACACGACCACGTCATCCACATTGTCCAGTAATGACTGCACCAGGGTGGTTTTACCGGCACCCGAAGGTGCGGAAATGATATACAAGGTGCCTTTCGCCACTGGTGTTAGCCCATATCGATGATTTCAGACAAGCCCTGAAACACTCAGAGGCCATTGACCGACTGGTCGGAGTGAGAGGATTTGAACCTCCGACCCCTACGTCCCGAACGTAGTGCTCTACCAAGCTGAGCTACACTCCGAAGCCGGGTATTCTAGCAGCTTGTGTCGCGTGTGTGGATTTGCTGGCGGCGATAATCTTCGCCTGGCGATCAGCTGGTACGCTCGACCGAAAAATCTGCCAGTGCCAGCATGGCGTCACGGTAGTCCGATGCCGGCAGGTGTTCGAGCTGCGCGCGTGCCAGTGCAGCCTCCTGTTTTGCTACTGTCTCGGTATAGGCCAGTGCCCGGGTATCAATAATGATCTGCTGCACCTCGTCGAGCAAATCATAACCACCGTTCTCTATCGCGCGCCGTACCAGCGCGGTCTGCTCGGCGTTACCGTTTGCCATGGCATGTATCAGCGGCAGCGTGGGCTTGCCTTCAGCCAGATCATCACCCACATTCTTGCCCATGGCGGTACTGTCGGAACTGTAATCGAGTACATCGTCAATCAGCTGAAACGCAGTCCCAAGGTGCATACCATAGCGCGCCATGGCGGTTTCTTCGACTTCACCCAGGCCGCACAATACCGCGCCGAGGCGGGTGGCGGCCTCGAACAGCTTGGCGGTTTTGCAGTGAATCACCTCCATGTAACGTGCCTCGCTGGTATCCGCGTCGTGCACATTCATCAACTGCATGACCTCGCCTTCTGCGATCACATTGGTGGTAGTGGCCAGGATTGCCATCACCCGCATGCTGTCGATTTCCACCATCATTTCAAACGCGCGTGAATACAGAAAATCCCCCACCAGCACACTGGCGGCGTTACCGAACAGGGCATTCGCGGTTTCGTGCCCGCGGCGCAGGTCAGATTCATCGACCACATCATCATGCAACAGGGTGGCGGTATGAATAAATTCAATAATCGCCGCCAGCTGGTGGTGCGCCACACCCTCATAACCACAGGCTCGCGCCGACAGCAGCACCAGCAAGGGACGCAGGCGCTTGCCGCCCGATTCCACGATATAATGGCCAAGCTGGTTGACCAGCGCGACTTCCGAGCTCAGGCGCTGGCGAATCACCTCATCCACGGCGTGCATATCGGCCTCGGTGAGCTGCCTGATGGATGCCATGGTGAGACTGCTGTCTGACACGGGTTTACTCGCTGGATATATGAAGATTGCGCATCCTATGTACCACTTGTCGGCAGGTCAAGCGCGAGACGCACTATTAGCGGCAATGAATATTGATATTTGCGCCAATCTAGCTTGCCACAGGTGGCCTTAAACAGTAGAATTTGCGCCCTTTCATTTAACGATTTGGAGAACGCCATGTACGCAGTTGTGAGTACAGGTGGTAAACAGTACAAAGTAGCGCAGGGCGACGTCTGCCGCATCGAAAAACTGGATGCCGAAGAAGGTGCTGCTGTCGAGCTCGACAAAGTACTGCTGATCGCCGATGGCGACAAAATCAACATCGG
>JBATHJ010000291.1:0-1920 GCA_049666625.1 Gammaproteobacteria bacterium
CCATAGTACAGCTCATATGCATTCGCGTTTCGATACGCAGTACCGTATATCAGCTTTAAGGTTGTTTCAGGTTGCAGCAGGTATATTAGCGCCAGTCGAGGATTAACAATACTTTTAACATTATTTGTGACGCCAGTTTCGTAGGTATTTCGGTCATATCGGATACCTGCATTTACGATAAACTGACTGGATAGTCTAATTTCATCCTGCACATATAAGCCGTACAATTTACTGCTGTGATTATCATCCAGGTAACTGGCGAACGGATCGACGTCATAATTAGCCTGGTACTGTTCGCCGTTATTTTGGTACTCCGCACCAAGGATGATCCGTTGTTTGTCGAAATATGTAGTCTGGTAGCGCAGGTCCAGGTTCCACCACTCGCCCACGGAGTCGTCCCGGTTCACGGTTATCGGCGGATAATCGTATATAAAATCACCCGTATATACATAGCGTCCAAATGACAGGCTGCCAAATACTTCTGAGCTACTGTTGATTGCAGCGTCATAGGTCAGGCCTGCCCGACTTAAGGTATCAATAGTCTCACTGGGCGCCAGATTAAATTCCTGTTCATACGATGCGGTAGGGATACCCTTGGTACGATCATTGTGCGCGAGTTCAAATCCCCAGCTATCGTACTTTAGTTTGACGAACAGATTTTGTGCGTCTTCGTAACCAAGTCCTTGCGCAATACCAAAGTTTGTTGTTGGGTCATCGAATTCCGCGAAGTAGATATCCGCCCCGTCGCTTTTATAAGCAGACACTGACAGCAACATTTCAACACCGTTGTCAAAAATTTCGCCGCCCGTGATGCGGGCCCTGCGGCTATTTTCACTTGCGTAATCTACCGAGGTTTGCAGGCCAGCAATTTCTTCACCGCTTTTGGTGATGATGTTGATCACGCCAAAAAACGCGTTGGCGCCATAAATGGCAGAACCCGGGCCCGATGAAAATTCTACGCGCCTGATAAGATCAACATTAACGATCCCATCGAAGTCAGTACCGAAGCTGTCATAAATATTGTCATTGATCCGTTGGCCATCGAGCAACAACAACACACGCGTATTGTAATCGCCAGCCAGACCGAAACCGCGCACACCGAGGTAGCTATAGTTACGGTCATAGCTCGAATAAATCCCCGGGACACTTTCGAGTACGTCATTCAGGGTCCTGTAACCATATGCCCTGATATCCTCGGCCGTTATCACGGTCACCCTGGAGGGCGCTTCGCTGGTTTTCTGGCTGAATTTTGACGCAGTGAATACTTCAACGTTGAGCAATTGCTCTAATGATATTTCGCCGAAATCATCAGGCGCAACGTCTTCACCATGTGCCAGCACTATGACGGGACATATGCACAAAGATGCCGTGAGAATGCAGCCTGGTAAATACTTCATATCAAATCCTGGGTGACCCAAATGCATGAATTACGAATATCACTCGCGCTTGTGTGTAGCCCACAGCGAGTTCGAGAATGATTCTTAATACTAGCGGCGTCAGGCGCTATTACTATATATATTAGATACTGCCGATTTAACCCGGTATTGAACGGATACTCAGACAGGCGGCCAAAATCGAATACTCAACTGCACCCTTTCCGCAAGCCCCGTCAGACAGGGCTTTGCGCCCGTCATCGAATATTCATCCAGTTAGCTGATTCCACACATCCAGCACCCTGGTAGCAGCCATATCGGTATGAACTAATACTAGACTGCCAGATGCTGATCGACAGCAGGGAAAGGTGGTTAGAAGTTGCGTGATAACGCTATTTATGAGGCAGGATGGGCAATGCCATCATAAGAGCATATGAAGCCGAAATCCCGGGTATGTAACAGCAGGTCGACAACACTGTCAGACTTGAACAACGGCAAAAAAAAAGCCCTTTCGGGCCTTTTTTGTGTCTCGATACTATCGGAATAC
>JBATHJ010000292.1:0-15618 GCA_049666625.1 Gammaproteobacteria bacterium
ATTTTGCATCGCCCACTCCATTAGTTGTATATACAACTGTTGCATTAAAAAAAACCGCCTGGTTCATTGCAGCCGGTTACCGGTTTCACGCATGCGCGTGACCAGCTCGTTAAGGCCCGATTTACCCATGGTCTTGAGCATTTCCTGGTACAGCGCATCAGCTTTTTTATTGAGACGGTTTTTCATTTTTTTTGCCTGCAGCGTCGGCTTAATCATAGTTTCCCGTCCAGTCCTGGTTCGCATTAGCAGCTGCTTGTCTTCGAGCACATTGATAAATCGTGTGACCGTGGATTTTTCAAGTCTGAGCTCGTCTGCTATGCGTGTCTGGGTAATATCCGGGTTTTCCAGCACCAGGCGCAACAGGTAGGCGTGCGCAGGCGACAGGTCAAACTCGGCGAAAGCCTCATCCCAGATAGCATTCACCTTGCGCGCCAGCGCGTTTACATTGAAATACAGGCAACGTTCAAACATGGCGTGAGTCTAGACGAATTTAGTTGTATGTACAACAATCATCGCAAAACCGCGGCTGACGCCTGGGCTAATCAGCCACCACGCGATTGCGCCCGAGCTGCTTGGCACGCATCAGCGCCTTGTCTGCCTTATTGAGGATTTGTTCAGAAATTTCCGCAGCATCGCCGATGCTGGATTTCACCGGCATAAAGCTGGCGAGGCCTATTGATATGGTGATGAGTATTTTATTCCCTGTGCTGACTTCGACAGGCGTATTCAGAATGGTTTTGCGAACGCGCTCGGCAGTTTCCATGGCGACACGATTATCGGCACCGGGCAGCATGATGACAAATTCCTCGCCACCATAACGCGCAACCACGTCACCCAGCCGCACCGCATGCATCATGATGTCCGACACTGCCTGCAGCACCTGGTCACCGACATCATGCCCATGGGTATCATTTACCTGTTTGAAATAATCCACATCGAGGTAGAGGCACGACAGGGGTTTGCCTTCACGCAAGGTGCGGCTGACTTCGATGCCCATGCGGCGTTCCAGCTCGCGCCGGTTGGACAGGCCGGTGAGTGCGTCGGTGAAGCTCAGTCGGCGTAATTGCTCGTAATGCAGACAGTTTTCGACGCAAATGGCGGCAATAATACTCAGCCGTTGCAGAAATTCTGTCGCCGCACCGGGCTGGTATCGGTCCAGCCGTTTGCTGAACATGGCGAGACATCCAATGATGCTGTCGCGTCTTATCAGCGGCAGCAGCGCGACGCTGCCAGGGCCTTGCGGCGGCGCATCGAACAGCCAGCCATGCTGGTATTCATCATAGCTGGCCAGTACCGGTGCGTGGCCGAAGCCGAGCAGGCGCTCAATACTGGACATTCTGTTGAGCAGCAGGATGCCACCGCAACGTTCGTCATCGGGCTGGGTGCCGAGGATATTGCGGATGATGTCACCATCATCGGCCAGCGCCAGGCAGACCGCATCAAGGTCAGCCAGTGCCCTGAAATCACCGCGCAGGTAACTCGATATCGCGGCAAAATCCTGCGCCGCCAGCAGCGCAAATTCAATCGACTGGAACCGGTTGTGCACCGATTCATTATGACGCGCAGCACTCAGCAGCTCTCTGACCTGTTTGCGCAGGCGTTCAACATCCTGATCAATTTCCAGCAGCTCACCGCTCTCGCTCATAGCCTTGCACTCCCGTCTCTAGCCAAATGGTCTGAAACCCGGATCAACTGGCGCCAATCTTATCCGCTTTTGCGCGCGCTGGCAGCATTCGCATGCCGGCTGACCATTCCCCCACGTTTGCAAATGTTTTACTGCACACTTATATAGTGTTCTTTTTGATACACTTGCGCGATGACAGAATACGCCCTCATCCTGCTCAGCACCATCCTGGTGAATAATTTCGTGCTGGTGAAATTTCTTGGCCTGTGCCCGTTTATGGGTGTCTCGCGCAAGCTCGAAACCGCCATGGGCATGGCGCTGGCGACCACCTTTGTGCTTACCCTGTCTTCGGTCAGCGCCTACCTGGTGAATGAATATATCCTCGCGCCGCTCGGCATCGAGTTCATGCGTACCATCATGTTCATCCTGGTCATCGCTGTCGTGGTGCAGTTCACCGAAATGGTAGTGCATAAAACCAGCCCGCTGCTGTACAACGTGCTGGGTATATTTCTGCCGCTCATTACCACCAACTGCGCCGTGCTCGGTGTCGCCCTGCTAAATGTCCAGCAACAACACGGTTTCCTGGAATCGCTATTCTATGGATTCGGCGCCGCGGCGGGCTTCTCCATGGTGCTGATCCTGTTTGCTGCCATGCGTGAACGCATAAACACCGCTGACGTACCGGAAATTTTTCAGGGCACATCTATCGCGCTGATTACCGCCGGAATCATGTCGCTGGCATTTATGGGCTTTGCCGGCCTGATCAAGGTCTGAATAACGATTGATAACAACTATGTGGCCCGTGACAGAAACTGAATTCCCCCCGCTACGCGCATGCTAACCGTGGTCATCACGCTTGCTGTCATCTCGGCAGTTTTCGGACTGGTGCTGGGCTATTCTGCGATCCGCTTCAAGGTCGAAGGTGACCCCGTGGTCGATCAGATCGACTCAATCCTGCCGCAGACTCAGTGCGGCCAGTGCACCTATGCCGGTTGCCGGCCCTATGCCGAAGCCATTGCCCGCGGAGAAGCTGATATCAACCAGTGCCCACCCGGCGGTGAAACCACCATTGTCGCGCTCGCCGATTTGCTCGGCGTCGAAGTCAAACCGTTGAATGCCGAACACGGCACAGTTAAAGAAGTCAAAACCGTGGTGCGTATCGACGAGCAGGTGTGTATCGGCTGCACACTGTGTATCCAGGCCTGTCCGGTGGATGCGATACTTGGCGCCGCCAAACACATGCATACCGTCATCACCAGTGAATGCACCGGCTGCGATTTATGTATACCGCCCTGCCCGGTCGACTGCATTTATGTTGAAACCGTCGAACCCACACTCAACACCTGGAAATGGGAACTGCCCGCTGCCGACCATGCCGCACCGAGGCCAGCCAAATGAGCATGCCCGCAGAGCCGACAGGCGCACTTTCACAGTTTCACGGCGGGCTTAAACTCGAAGGCCACAAGCACCTGTCCACGCGCACGCCGATTGCGCAAATGCCAGCGCAGGATCGTTACATTATCCCGCTGATGCAACACATCGGCCAGGCGGGCGATGTACTGGTGCACATCGGTGAACGTGTGCTCAAGGGCCAGATGCTGGCACAACCGCACCAGCTGGTGAGTGCAGCGATTCATTCACCGGTGTCGGGCACGGTACGTGATATCGGCAACTACCCGGTGCCGCATCCTTCCGGCATCAGTGCACAATGCATCGTGATTGATAATGACTACAAGGACGAATGGGTTGAACACAGTGCTGTGGGTGAAGAATGTTTTCATATGACATCAACTGCGCTGCGCCGAATCATTCGTGACGCCGGCATCGTCGGCCTCGGCGGTGCAGGTTTTCCGACCGCGGTCAAACAAACTGAAATTGATATTCACACGCTGATTATCAACGGTGTTGAATGCGAGCCCTATATCAGCTGCGACGATATGCTGATGCGCGAACGCGCGCGTGAAATCGTCGCCGGCAGTGAAGTCATTGGACACATTATAAAAGCGCGCGAAATCATAATCGCGATAGAAGATAACAAACCCGAAGCCATCGCTGCAATGCAGGCCGCGATCGAAGAAGACACCACCGGTTATTTCCGGGTGCAGGCGGTGCCGACTATTTATCCCAGCGGCGGTGAAAAGCAGATAATCAAAGTGGTGCTCGACAAAGAAGTCCCGATCAACGGCCTGCCCAATGACATCGGCGTGCTGTGCCAGAACGTGGGCACGGCGTATGCGATCTACCACGCAATTTACCACGGCGAGCCCCTGCTCTCGCGCATTGTCACCATTACCGGTCACGGGGTGCAGCATCCACAAAATCTCGACGTCGCGATCGGTACGCCCATGCAGGCCTGCATAGATTATTGCGGCGGTTATAACGAACAACACAGCCGCATGATTATGGGTGGACCGATGATGGGCTACGCGGTGCAGAGCGACCAGATGCCCATTATCAAGCTGACCAACTGTTTACTGGTCACGGGCGATGAAGATACACCGGCGTTGCCCGCCTCGGCGGAGCACCTGCCCTGCATACGCTGCGCGCGCTGTGTCGATGTCTGTCCCGCCAACCTGCTACCACAGCAGCTGTACTGGTACGCGGCAGCACAAAATTTTGAACGCGTGGTGGACTATCACCTGTTCGACTGTATCGAATGTGGCTGCTGTGCCTATGTCTGCCCGAGCCGGATCCCACTGGTGCAGTATTTCCGTTTTGCAAAATCAGAAATCTGGGAGCAGGAGCGTCAGCGCAAGAAAGCCGATATCGCACGCGAACGTCATGAAGCGCACCAGGCCCGGCTGGAAAAACAGAAACTGGAACGCGAAGAAAAGCTGCGTAAAAAACGTGAAGCATTGAAAGCAAAGCCTGCCAGCACCTCGGCCGTTGACGCCAGGAAAGCCGCGATCGCCGCCGCGCTCGCACGGGTTGAAGCTAAAAAGAAGCAACAGGATGTCGCGCCCAGGAACATGGATAATCTCAGCGAAGAACAACAGCAGCTGATTGAAGCCGTCGAGAAACGCCGTGCCCAGGCTATTAACGAGGCCAACAATGAGACCACCGACCAGGCCCACACTTCAGCGGACAAACATTGAGGATCTGATGACACATGTTGTTCAGTAAATCCAGTTCACCTTTCGTGCTAGACGATAGCAGCGTGCAAAGTATTATGCTTCAGGTGCTGTATGCACTCGTGCCCGGAACGCTTGCCGCGATCTGGTTCTTCGGCTGGGGCGTACTGATCAATTTGATCCTGGTGTCCATCACCTGCATTGCGGCCGAAGCCTGGGTGTTGTGGGTACGCGATCGCGCGATCAAATCTACATTATTTGACGGCAGCGCACTGGTTACCGCGTGCCTGCTGGCACTCGCGCTGCAGCCGCTGGCACCGTGGTGGCTAAGCGTGATTGCCGCGTTGTTTGCGATCCTGGTGGCAAAACATCTTTACGGCGGTCTCGGTTTTAATCCGTTCAACCCGGCCATGGTCGGTTACGTCGTTGTGATGATTTCGTTCCCGCGTGAAATGACGTTCTGGACGCCACCGCTGGGCGTTGCCCAGGGCTGGCCGAATTTTGTCGATACCCTGCAGATTATTTTTGCCGGCACAGTGCCCGCCGGTGAAACGATCGACAGCATCACCATGGCGACCCCGATCGATACGATTAAAACCCAGCTCGGGCTGGAAAATGACATCGAGTCGACGCGAACCAGCGTGCAGTATGGCCCGTTGTTCGGCGCTATCAGTGGCACCGGCTGGCAATGGATCAATGCGCTGTTCCTGCTCGGCGGACTCTGGCTGGCAAAACAGAAAGTCATCGACTGGCGTATACCGACATCATTCCTGCTCAGCCTGGTGCTGATATCAAACATTTTCGCGGTCTATGATTACGCCAGCTTCAGTTCATCGTTGTTCCACCTGTTCAGCGGCGGCACCATGCTGGCAGCATTTTTTATAGCAACCGACCCGGTCAGCGCATCGACCACCCCGCGCGGTCGCTGGATTTACGCCGCCGGTATCGCGGCACTGGTTTATATCATCCGGACCTGGGGCGGTTATCCGGATGGCATCGCATTCGCCGTCGTGTTAATGAATATGGCGGTGCCGCTGATTGACTATTACACCCAGCCGCGCACCTTCGGTAAAACCCTGTAATGAACCTGCATCGACAAGTCACTACCACGGCCGTACTACTCATGTTGTTCGCTGCTACCGGCGCGGCCCTGGTAGGACTGACGCATGACACCACTGCAGACACCATTCTGCATAACGAGAAACTCACCCTGTTGCGCAAGCTCAACACCCTGGTGCCAGCCGATAAATATGATAATGATTTACTCGATGACACAATAAAGGTAGCGGCGAATGATCTGCTTGGCACCAGCGATGTCTCCACCGTGTACCGCGCACGTAAACAGGATCAGCCGGTGGCCGTGGTGCTGTCTCCAGTTGCACCCGGTGGTTACAACGGATCTATAGAACTGCTGGTCGGGATTTACGCCGATGGTACACTCGCCGGCGTGCGCGTGGTGAAGCACCGCGAAACACCCGGCCTGGGCGATGCTGTCGAAGTGTCGCGTTCTGACTGGATACTGGGTTTTACCGGTAAATCGTTGAACAATCCCGCAGAAAAACGCTGGAAAGTAAAACGCGATGGCGGTGATTTCGACCAGTTTACCGGCGCCACGATCACCCCGCGCGCCGTGGTGAAAGCCGTGCACACCGCTCTGGTATACTTCGATAAACACCAGAAAATGTTGTTTGCCCGGATCGAGCCTGCTACAAATAAAACTACAGCGAACAAACCCGCTGACACTGCGCCGACGGATACAACAGTCATACCACAGACACCCGAACATGGCAGCTGAACAAAACAAAATTATCAAGGACGGACTCTGGACCAACAATGTCGCGCTGGTGCAACTGCTGGGCCTGTGCCCGCTGCTTGCGGTCACCGGCAGTTTTATCAATGGCCTCGGCCTCGGCCTGGCGACCATGATGACACTGATATTGTCCAACACCTGTGTTTCGCTTATTCGCCACTGGACACGTCCCGAAGTCCGCATACCTATATTTGTACTCATCATCGCATCGATTGTGACCAGCATCGAACTCGCGATGAATGCCTGGTTTCACGAACTCTACCTGGTGCTCGGGATTTTTATTCCGCTGATTGTCACCAACTGCTCGATCATCGCACGCGCCGAAGCATTTGCATCGCGTAACACGGTGTTTGATTCCGCGCTCGACGGTTTCATGATGGGCCTGGGGTTTCTGCTGGTGCTGGTGACCCTGGGGAGCCTGCGCGAAATCATCGGCCAGGGTTCATTGTTTGCCAATGCGCATTTGATGTTCGGCGAAAGCGCGCGCAGTGTCGAACTCACTCTCGGCGAAAGCTACCCGGGATTTTTGCTCGCTATCTTGCCACCCGGCGCATTCATCGGGCTCGGTCTGCTGATCGCGCTCAAGAACACCATTGACCGCCGCAGCAAACAAAAACAGGCAGTCAAGCTCACCGGCAGCCAGCCCGCAAGTGCATAACGCAGATCAGCTGAATGAATGCACAAAAACGCCACGAGATATTTTCGCGTCTGAGAAAAAACAATCCCGAGCCCACCACCGAACTCAAATACGACACGCCCTTTGAGTTACTGATTGCGGTAATCCTTTCCGCACAGGCCACCGACGTCAGCGTTAACAAGGCAATAACAAAACTCTTTCCCGTTGCAAACACACCGAAAACCATTTACAAACTCGGCGAAGACGGACTGAAAAAATATATAAAGACCATCGGCCTCTATAACAGCAAGGCCGCTAACATTATCAAGACCTGCAAAATACTCGTCGATGAATACAACAGCGAAGTACCGCAGCAACAGCAGCAGCTCGAAGCCCTGCCCGGTGTCGGCCGCAAGACTGCCAACGTGGTACGCAACACCGCGTTTGGCCATTCGACGATTGCAGTGGACACCCATATCTTTCGCGTATCCAACCGCACAAAAATCGCGCCCGGAAAAACCGTGCTCGAAGTCGAAAAAAAATTAATTAAGTTCGTCCCCGAAGAATTCAAAAAAGACGCGCATCACTGGCTGATCCTGCACGGCCGTTACATCTGCATTGCGCGCAAGCCGCGTTGTGGTTCGTGCGTGATTGAAGATTTATGTGAATACAGGGACAAGCAAATCGAATAAAAATATCAGTCCACGGATGAACGCAGATAAACACGGATGTAAGATTAGTAAGACAGCACTGTAGTATCAATGTGGACTGTGCACCGGTATTGCGAAGAAAGATTCTAAATTGAATTTATCTGTGTTCATCCGCGTTCATCCGTGGATAATTATTTCATTACCTCTGTTAAACTGGTGCACAACCCAACCACAGTAATCACCATGTTCGGCAACGATCGCAATCAGCTCAGAAAAGTTTTCTACGACTGCTGGCAGGCACATCAGTCGGGTGCTCCGCTGGACGCCATGCAGCAGATGATTGCGCGCATTATCGAACTTCACCCCGAATATCACAGCCTGCTACAAAACCCTGACGCGCTGGATCGCGACTACCTGCCCGAGCATGGCGAGACCAATCCCTTCCTGCACATGAGCATGCACATCGCACTGGGTGAACAGCTGGCAAGTGACCGCCCTGCGGGCATTCTGAGCTGCTATCAAACACTGACAGACAAGGCCGGCTCAGCCCACGAAGCCGAGCATGAAATGATGGAATGCCTGGCCGAGGCGCTGTGGCAGGCACAGCGCCAGCAGCAGATGCCGGATGAGGCAGCCTACCTCGACTGCATACAGGTGCGAGCGGGATTGAAAAAAAAATCAGACAAGGTGTGAACTCCTCAATTCGGGCATTGTCTTTGAAAGCGTGAACAATGTACACTCGGTTTCCCAAATGGGGAGACTTAGCCATCTAAAACTGGAGAACTTAAATAATGTCAAACAACACACTCAAAAAATCTCTTGCTGTTGCCATGGGCGCAAGCTTCGCAGCAGCAATGGCCGTATCGCCCGTTGCCAATGCTGACAGCAACCCGTTCGGCATGAGCAACCTGTCAGGCGGTTACATGCAAATCGCTGAAGGCAAGTGCGGTGAAGGCAAGTGCGGTGAAGGCAAGACAAAGAAAGAAGGCAAATGCGGTGAAGGCAAATGTGGCGAAGGCAAGAAAGCCGAAGGCAAATGCGGTGAAGGCAAATGCGGCGAAGGCAAAATGAAGAAAGAAGGCAAATGTGGTGGTGAAAAAGAAGACGCTGAATAAGCCCTTCAATCATTGCATACCAGGAAAACCCCGGCATTGTCCGGGGTTTTTTTATGTTCATTTACCAGTAAATATGTTACACATTTGATTCCGCGCTAAGTAATTCTGATAACCGTACGAGAACAGCACTAACAACATGCCCCCGGAATATCAGGGTTCACTTATAATCGAGGAGGAGCGTCAGTATGTTTTCAGGTGAATCAGTAGGGCTGGAAATACTCGGCTGGATGACAACGATCTTTATCGTTGCTATCGGCGGTTTTTTACTCTTTCTAGTTGGCGTTTATATCTCTGATGTCACCCAGACCAAGCAGGCGATCCGCCGCAACTACCCGATCATTGGCCATTTCCGTTATTACTTCGAGCACATGGGTACGTTCTTCCGCCAGTATTTTTTCGCCATGGATCGTGAAGAAATGCCGTTCAACCGTGCGCAACGTTCATGGGTGTATCGTGCCGCCAAGGACATCGATAACACGGTTGCCTTCGGCTCAACCCGTGATCTGCGGCCAGCAGGCACCATGCTGTTCGTGAATTGCGCCTTCCCCACACTGGGTCAGGATGCGGTTGATCCTGAGCCTGTCACTATCGGCGAAGGCTATTGTGAGAAACCCTATACCACGTCTTCCCTGATCAACATTTCCGGCATGAGCTACGGCGCCATTTCCAAACCCGCGGTGCAGGCGCTGTCCTATGGTGCGATGAAAGCGGGCAGCTGGATCAACACCGGTGAAGGCGGACTTTCGCCCTATCACCTCGAAGGCGGCGCGGACATCGTGCTGCAGATCGGCACGGCAAAATACGGTGTGCGCGATGAAGCCGGAAACCTGTCGGATGAAAAACTGCGCGAAGCCGCCGCACACGAGCAGGTACGCATGTTCGAAATCAAGATGTCACAGGGCGCCAAGCCCGGCAAGGGCGGCATGTTGCCAGGTGCCAAGGTCGATGCCGAAATTTCAGCCATACGTGGCATCCCCATCGGTACCGATTCCATTAGCCCAAACCGTCACACTGAAATTACTTCTAACGACGCATTGCTGGACATGATCGACCGCGTGCGCACGGTCACCGGAAAACCGACCGGCTTCAAGGTGGTGCTGGGTGATGATATATGGATCAACGAACTCTGCGCCTGCATCGTGAAACGCGGCATTGCATCCGCGCCTGACTTTATTAGCGTTGACAGCTCCGATGGCGGCACCGGCGCGGCCCCGATGAGCCTGCTGGATTATGTCGGCCTGCCAGTGACAGAAAGCCTGCCGCTACTGGTCGACGCACTCAATCGTCACGGCCTGCGACCGCGCGTGCGCGTGGTGGCTTCCGGCAAGTTGATTAACCCCAGCGATGTCGCCTGGGCATTGTGCGCGGGAACGGATTTCGTCACCTCGGCACGCGGCTTCATGTTTGCACTCGGCTGTATCCAGGCACTGCAATGCAACAAGAACACCTGCCCCACCGGTATCACCACGCACGACAAAAAACTGCAAAAAGGCCTGGTGGCCGAGCAGAAATCCACACGCGTACTCAATTTCATCAAGAACCTTGAATATGAAGTCGGCGTGATCGCGCATTCATGTGGCGTACGCTCACCGCGCGACCTGAAACGCCAGCACGTTCGCATCGTGCAGGACAACGGCCATACCGTCGCGCTCAGCCAGCTGTGGCCCGATATAAGCCCGTCCGCAGAGCTGCCTGCCACGCAGGTATCGCAGGCGCATTGAACTCGACGCGACACATCCAGTCCATAGCTGGGTGTACGCATTAAACAATAACCACCAATAGTACAAGGGGAATCAAACATGCAAGCCATCATCTCACTCGGATGCGGTGTACACGGTCTACTGAACAAACTGGGCGAGTGGTTGCCGCAACTGGGGCTACGATTTTTCCTCGCCTACGAATTCTGGGAAGCAGGCATTGAAAAATTCAATGGCAGCAACTGGTTTGTTGATTTTGCTGACCAATTTCCATTTCCTTTTAATATCATTCCGCCCGACATCAGCTGGTTTCTGGCGACCTGGACTGAACTACTCGGTGCTGCTGCACTGGTCATCGGCCTGGGCACGCGCTTTGCGGCCGCTTCATTAATCATCCTTGACCTGGTTGCATGGTATAGCGTGCATGCCGACAGTGGATACAATGTGTGCAGCAACGGCTTCAAACTGCCGCTGATATACCTGGTGATGTTTATACCGCTGTTGCTAAGCGGCCCTGGCAAGGCCAGTATTGATCACCTGCTGGCTAAACGCTTTGGCTGCAATTCTTAATACGCAAAGGGTTTTTGTATGAAAACACAACACTACCCGGTACAGGGTGCAGGTCTCGGGCTGCGGCGCGAGATCATGGATGACATGCTCGCGGCCACGCTCGACCAGGTCAGCTTCATGGAAGTGGCGCCTGAAAACTGGATTGGGGTTGGCGGAAAATTCGGCAAGCAATTGCGCGCATTTACCGAGCGTTATGATTTCGTCTGTCACGGCCTGTCACTTTCCATCGGCAGTCCTTCGGGTCTCGATGAAGCATTCGTCAAACAGGTTGGCATTTTTCTGCGTGAACATGGTGTGAAGTATTACAGCGAACATCTGACTTATTGCTCTGACGATGGCCATTTGTACGACCTGCTACCCATACCCTTCACGGAAGAAGCAGTACGTTATGTGGCTGAGCGCATTCGTCGTGTACAGGATATTCTTGGCCAGCAGATCGCCATGGAAAATGCATCATATTATTCGCCCGCACCCGGTAGCGACATGAGTGAAATTGATTTTATCAACGCTGTGCTCACAGAAGCTGATTGCGGCTTGCTGATCGACGTGAATAATATTTATGTCAATTCAGTCAATCACGCGTATGACCCGATTGAATTCATGAAACAACTGCCTGCAGAACGCATCAGCTATGCGCATATTGCCGGCCATTACAATGAGGCCGATGACCTGATTGTGGATACCCACGGTGCCGATATTATTGACCCGGTATGGGATATCCTCGACAAGGCATATGCACACTTCGGCGTGTTTCCAACTTTACTGGAACGCGATTTTAATATTCCGCCAGTCCCCGAATTACTCAGTGAAGTCGATACCATCATCGAGTACCAGGACAAATGGAAACACGGTAAAACGCAACAGGACCGCGCGCATGGCTAACAGTCCACTGCCCGCATTTAAACAGGCGCAATACGAATTAACAGCACACCTGCGTGACCCGAAGCACAACCCCGCGCCCGCGAACATCGAAGATCGTCGCCTTAATATTTACCGCGAGCTGATTTATAACAACATCGAAGGTTTCCTCTCGAACGGATTCCCGGTGATCCGCTCTATCTACAGTGATGACCACTGGCACAGCATGGTTCGTGACTTTATCGCCCGTCATGAATCTCACTCGCCCTATTTCCTGGAAATATCCCAGGAATTACTCGCCTACCTGGAGAATGAACGAGAACCTCAACCGGAGGATCCAGCGGGCCTGCTCGAGCTCGCGCATTACGAGTGGGTTGAACTCGCACTCAACGTGGCGGATGATTCGATCGACATGGCTACTGTCGATCCGAATGCCGACCTGCTTGCTGGCCATCCCTTACTGTCACCAGTCGCATGGCCACTGGCTTACCAGTTCCCGGTACACAAGATGTCAGCAGACTATCTGCCAGAGGTTGCGCCCGAACAACCGACCTACCTCGTGGTCTATCGCAACCGCAACGATGAAGTCAAGTTTATGGAGACCAATCCCGTCACCGCACGTCTGCTGCACTTGATACAGCAAAATCCGTCCATCACCGGCAGACAGGCCATCGAACAGATTGCCGTCGAAATGCAACACCCCAATCCTGACATCGTTATGCAGGGTGGGCAATCTGCCCTGCACGAACTGCAGGCGGCCGGCATACTCACGGGGTGCCAGAAGTGATCCCAGGACATCGATAACGTGATGCCCGTCATGGCTTGCAAACATGTTTGTGATTAGAATACAGCCTCTGGATTGTCACTGTGCGACGGGAAATGGAGCTGTATCTTGATTACATACGAACTCAATTTTGCCAGGATCAACCTGATTAGAGATGACATTGCCGAAGTCATCATTCACGACGGGATTGAACTCAATGTTGCCATGGTCAATGAGTACCATGACTTTCTCATCACCCATTTAACGCCTCCATTTTCATTATTGATCAACAAAGTAAATTCATATACCTACGATTTTGATGCCCAGCAAACGCTGGCCACGATTGAGCACATAAAAGCCATGGCAGTGGTTGCCTACAAACGAAGCGCCGTGATTACCACCGAGTACCTGGCTTCTCAGCCGCGTGAAAAACAATGGAACCTGCAGATATTTTCAGATCGCGAATCCGCAATGCACTGGCTCACAACGGTACAGGATTCCCGGCGACACCTGCCTGAGACGACCGCTTAAAAGCTGTCAATTTGGCTCGTATTAGCGCCAGTTTCTGGAGTATCATGATTCATGATGAAAAATAATGCACTGCTGATAACAACACTGTCCATCGTATTCGCAATGACCCTGTCTATCGCCGGCGGGACAAGCGTTAAGGTTCATGAAAATCCCGACAGCCACCTGCTGACATGGACAGCTGAAGACGAAGGTTTCAGCATAGAGCTCATTCAGTTGCTGCCGGATTTTGTCCGCGCTATCTACAGTAACCACCACTTCCCTGAAAAAGACGTTGAGGAAATTGCCGGTTACTGTGTATTTGGCAGCATCATAAAAAACACATCCGACAAAACACTCACGTACAAAGTTTCCGACTGGCGATATGTTGCTGATAATGGCGAGCCTATGCCGGTTAAAACCAAAAGCCAGTGGCTCGAACAATGGCGCAAGTCAGGTATTACGTTTTCCTGGACCCTGCTTCCCGATACCGGTACTTTCTATGTCGGTGACTGGCAGCAGGGCTTTACCACGATAAAACTGCCGCGTAACAGCGAATTCGACCTGGTCTTCAAATGGCAACTTGATGGTGAAGAACATGTCGGAAAAATAGAAAAGCTGCGCTGCCCACCTGCCACCTTAGGTCAATGATGCTATGAAAATAAAACTGATAGTTCCCGTTTTTCTAATGCTGCTGGCTGGCACAGTGTCCGCCGCCTGGGAACAACCCGAACTTGGCCACGAACTGACAGCATTGCCCTCAGCTGTACCGGCACCGGATTTCACCCTGTCTGATATGGATGAAGAAGCACACAGCCTCGCTGACTACCGGGGCAAGGTCATCATGCTCAATTTCTGGGCGACATGGTGCCCACCCTGCCGGCGTGAAATGCCCTCAATGGAACGCCTGCATCAGAACATGAACGCAGAAGACTTCGTGGTAATCGCGATAAACCAGATGGAGACTGCGGATCATGTGTTCGCGTATACCGGGCAGCTTGAAGTCGATCCCACGTTCACTATTCTTTTCGACAAGGACAGCGCGGTGTCTCAGGCATACCAGGTCAAGGGTTTGCCGACATCGTACCTGATCGATAAAAAAGGCAATATTCGTTACCGCGCCGTGGGCGGCCGCGAGTTTGATCACCCGGCCGTAGAAAAACAGATACAGGATTTAATTAAAGAATGAAGCACAGAACACCGGCTATCTTAGCATTTCTCGTCCTTATATCTGCATGCAGCAGTGCAAACTGGTACCAGGGCGCAAAAACCAGCGGCGAAATCGAATGCCGCAAACAACCCGAAGGCCGCTACGATGAATGCATGCGCCAGTATGAAACCACGTATGAACAATACAAACAGCAACGCGAGGATGCTATTCAAAAATAAGCCGCATAGCTGACGTTTACTCCCGCTTTACTGCGACCCATCGCAATTAATTAAATACTAAAAATGAAACTTTAGATCCAAAGATAAACGCAGATGAAAACAGATAACAACAAACAAATCAGTCCGCGAATAACGCGAATATAAAATTAATTATTTTTTGCGTTCTTCGCGTTCTTCGCGGACTATAGCTTTGTTTCTATCTGTGTTCATCTACGTTTATCTGTAGATCTAAATAAGCAGTGCATTACTTGAAAATTTTCTGCCACCAGTGTTGGCGGTTTTTTGGGTAGAGCGCGGGCTCGAGCTCTATCGGTGGGATACGTGAAAGAATCCAGCCCGGTAGTGGCGGTTTTTCACTGAAACCACAGGTCACGCCCAGGTTATTAGGATCGAATATCTTGATGAAGCCGGGTGTTTGCTGATGGTCTGCGTAAACAATTCCGCAATAGTCTTCTTCGTGTTCGCGCCGCAACAGGGCATCCACTTCACTGATAAATGTCAGCACATCCTGTTGCTTCGACGGATGTTCCGGTGGCGCTTCACCAACGGCATAAATATACCAGCCATCATCTACCTGGGATTTAAATCTCGACCAGAATTCATCAAGCTGCGGCCAGCGCATCACTGATGTAAAACTGCCTCGAAATGCATCCAGAAAACTTTGTTCAACAGAAACATCCATCACTTCACCTCGTTCAGCTGACACTTATTACTGTGTGAATAGCTCAATTCACCAGCAGTTTGTCCACCCAGGTTTTTACATCTTCCAGTCCGCGATGCATGTAGGCCTTGTCCTTGAATGCGCAGGCCATCACAGAAACGCCCTGCATGCGCGCCAGCATATCCATCGCCCTGTCCTGTGCATGCTCGAGCCCGGCCTCGCTGAAATTATTCGCCACCCAGTCGCGCAACAGTTCGAATATTTCGCGCGACTTTTCCTGTAAATGC
>JBATHJ010000293.1:0-1715 GCA_049666625.1 Gammaproteobacteria bacterium
CACCATTACAGTAATCCACACTGGGAAAAGAAACGCGCCCAGGTCGTGGCGCATGAACAGTCAACGCTCTATGGGCTGATTATTAACCCGAACAAAAAAGTCAATTACGCGCGTGTCAATCCGGCAGAGGCGCGCGAGATCTTTATTCGTGATGCCCTGGTAGCGGGGGATTTTGAATGCAGGGCAAAATTCTATTTACACAACCGGCAACTGGTCGAAGAGCTGGAGGCGCTGGAAGCCAAGTCGCGTCGGCGTGACATTGTTGTTGACGAAAATGTATTGTACGCGTTTTATGATCAACATCTTGCTGATGGCATACACGATGGCGCAAGCCTGGATAAATGGCTGCGCAAACATGCCGATGCCGAGGCGGCTTTGCAGTTAAGCAGCGCAGACCTGATACGTGAAGATGCGACCCTGGTGTGTGATTCACAATTTCCCGACAGGCTGGAAATGAATGGCTCATGGTTTCCGCTTGAATATCATTTTGACCCGCAGAAACATTGTGACGGGATTACGCTGATCACACCTGTTGCGGGCCTGAACGCGATCAACCCGCAACGTTGCGAATGGCTGATCCCGGGCCTGTTGCACGAAAAAATTGTTGCCCTGATTAAATCATTGCCAAAACAGCTGCGCAAAAATTTTGTGCCGGCACCGAATTTTGCCGATGCCTGTGTCGAAGCACTCGAGCCATCTGATACGGCGCTGTGCACTGCAGTGGCAAACCAGCTAAAAAAAATGACTGGCGTACAGGTGCCGTATGATGCCTGGAAGCTGGAAAATATAGCGCCGCATTTGCAGATGAACTTTCGGGTGATCGATGGCCGCTGCAGGGTGATCGCAGAAGGCCGGCAACTGCAGACATTGAAGGAAGAGTTGCTCGGCTTTGTCGATGCCTCGGTAGCAGGTGCTGCTGGTGGGCTTATTGCAACGTCTGATAATGCAAACCGTGCAGCAGCTGAAAGCCACCAGCGTGATAATGTCGGGCCGGACGTGCTCGGCACACTCGACGCATCCGTCGGCCTCGACCTGCAGGGGGTGATTATAAAAGCGTATCCGGCGCTGGTTGTCGAAGGCAGGCAGGTCAATGTGCGCGTGCTGGAGGACAGTGGTGCTGCGCAGCGCGAGTCCCACCGGGGCGTGCGCCAGTTGTTTATGAATGCGCTGTCCGAGCAGGTAAAACATTTGCGTTCATCAATCCCCGATATACAAAACCTGTGTTTGAAGTACACCGACTTTGGCCGTTGCGAAGATCTTAAACAGGCCATGATCAATAGCGTGATTGATAACGTATTTCTGAGCACGCCTGTCAACACGCATGCAGAATTCATATCAAGGCTGGAGCAGGGCAAGAGTGAGTTGCACGACAGCATGGCAGAATGGAGCCAATTACTGACAACCATTCTGGATGAATACCGCGCGATTAAAAAAATGCTTAAAAAACCGTTGTTGAGCCAGCTCGATACCGCGGCTGATATACAGCACCAGCTCAGGCACCTGTTCGTGGATAACTTTATTACCGACATCGATAAACAGTGGTTGCAACATTATCCGCGTTATCTATCTGCCATCACCAGGCGGTTTGAAAAAGTCCAGGACAACCCTGGACGTGACCGGCAGTTAAGGCTGGCATTTGCTGAGCTGTGGGACGCCTATGAAAAACGGGACGCGGCCATACGCAAGCAGCATATAGTTTCTGAGCAGCTCAATCA
>JBATHJ010000294.1:0-3796 GCA_049666625.1 Gammaproteobacteria bacterium
ATAAATAATATTGAAACAAAACGCGCTGACCGGCCTCTAACGGCTGAGATACTGATGGGCAGTGGTTGTCGAATATTTAACTATTGCCATCGTAAAGATTCATCATATACAGGCTAGCTGCCACCTAACTCTTTATCAGGTATAAAAATGACCATTGAAAATAATAATGATAACGAAGCACAAACTGCTTAACAAAAAAGTAACGACGCTAAACTAATCCTTGCGCCGCTGGCAAAATATGCAGCAGTCGCAGTCATTATGGTAAGCATCATTATTACCACTGTAATTATGCTTGATCGTGAGATCAATACAATTGATCAGGACATAGCCAGCCTTAAAGCTGAACTAGCTGATGCCAACGAGTTAATTGAAGCTGAAACAAACGCAGCTGAAACTAACACAGTATCCGAGATTGCAGTTGATGCTGAGAGCCTGGTCGCTGATACCGATGCAACGACTGCCGATGAAATCGACAATGGCAGCCAGACTGTTGCGACTCCTGTAGAATCAGTAGCTGCCGTTGAAATGAGCGCGTCAGTCGAGGCAACACAAACACAGGAAAGCAGTACTGACACTTCCCCAGCTACAAGCATCGAAGTTGAAGTTGTTGCAAAAGCAGAAGACACTGCGACTGCTCTGTCGCAAACAACTGAGCATATCGCAACCACACGTCCGCAAGCGCATCAAGCCCCCAGCCTGGCAGCTGCCCGTAACACAGCACATGCTTCAAGAACTGATTCATTAAAAGCGTCCATGCAGGCACGTATTGCAGATCGCAACAGTTACCTTGATACCCTCGACACGAAGAGTCTCGAAGACTTCAAAGCCAGTCAGCAAAAAATGATTGAAATGATGAGCCAGCAAATTTCACGTCAACAGGACATTATCGAGCAGATGCGAGCACGTAATCAGGACGCTTACGAAATGCGTGCGGCTTCCATAAAACGCATGCAGGAAGCCCGTGAACGTAGCCTCGAACGGATCTAACCAGCGCAAACAATGTCAGTAAAGTGTTAACAAAAGCCGGGAAAATCCCGGCTTTTGCATTATTGACATGCGTCAATAACCATTCATTCAGCCAGAAATACCGCAGCACGACGGAACTCTTCCGTGCTAACCTGCTTCAACGCACCGCTTAAATGGTTGTTTACACGCGTCGACAACAGTTTTAGTATTGCTCGTTCATGGCTAACTGCCCATGTGCGCTGCCGATGTACTTATAGACGTTTGTTTATACCGACCCGGTTGCAAGTCATGCTATGTTGCCATTGTATTCATTCTCTCGATGAGGACTTAATTACATGAAAACTTTGAAAGTACTTGCAGCTGCTGCAATTCTTGTTGCTTCTACCTCGGCTAATGCCTGGTGGGGCGACAATGGCAACAATTCTGGCCGTTGGGATAACCGCGGTTCTGGTTATGGCGATGGCTACGGCGATGGCTATGGTGACGGTTCCGGTGATATGGATGGCGATTTCTCATTTGGTATGAGCGGTCGTGGTTCAGGTCGTGGTTCTGGCCGTGGTAGCAACGCCTACCGTGGTTCCGGTTATGGCTCAGGCTACAATGACTACCGTGGTTATGACGGTTATAACCGTGGTTACGGTCCTGGCCCAGGCTACGGCTATGGTCCTGGTCCTGGCTATGGTCCTGGACCTGGTTATGGTCCTGGCCCGTATGCAGCGCCACCAGCGCCGCCTGCAGCAGCTCCAGCTAAATAATACTGTTTCAGTATTTAGCATAAAAAGCTGGCCACCTCACGGTGGCCAGCTTTTTTTTCGGTTCCAGATTGGCAAACAAACATAAATTCAAATATTGAGCTGGTTCCCCTCAACTATCCCCTCAGCCTGGAATGCAACTAAGCAAACACATTCAACTGTTGTTAGCGATAATATCTCCAGCATCCTCGACAATCCAGACTGGCTATTTCTAGCAAACCCGTTGCTGTGCTTGCACTGCGATGCAGATCATTGCTAAAAATTCTTAATTGCTGAACAGTGCAATTCAAGTAAGAACTGCTGGTCTCTATCACGAGCCAGAACCTTGCAATCCCCATATACATTGACAATATTAACGTTTTCTAATATTATAATACTCCTTGATTCGTAAGAATCAAAAGCGCATGAGACTTAGCTGTACAAACAAATAAATGAGGAAAAACATGAAAACTTTTAACACAATCGCAGCAATCGCTGTACTCGCTGCATCCACATCTGCAAACGCATGGTGGGGTCCTTTCGACAACAATAATGGTTACAACAATAACAACTATCGCAGCAATGGCTATGGCTACAGCGATGGTTCAGGCTCCAGTGACGTAGATGGCGATTTCGATTCCAGCTTCTCATTCAACATGAGCGGTCGTGGTCACGGCCGTGGCAATGGCTCGGGCTACAACAGTGTCCGTGGTGCCAACGATTACCGTGGTTACAACGGTTACCAGAATGGCTATGGTCCTTACGCCTACACGCCACCACCTGCCCTGACAGAAGAGCAGATGAAAGCCCAGCAGGCCGCTGTTGAAAAAGCCCAGAAAGAAGCCTATGAGCGTCACGTTGAGTTCATGAAGAACGTCCAGCAGCAGCCAGCACCTGCATACGCTGCACCTGCTCCATTCCAGTTACCGGCAGAAATCGAAACACGTCGTGCTGAAATGAGAAAGCTGATGGACGAGCGTCGCGCAGAATCTGAAAAACGTCACGAAGAATTCATGAAAAAAATGAATGAAGCGCGTACGACTGAAGCTGCACCTGGAACTCAAGCTGAAAAAAGCTGAAAGTTGAGGCACAGTTTGATAAAGCGACCCGTGTGAACGGGGACGCTGATTAAATGCCTGGCATGATTGCGGATCTATGAACTCTGGATACACATGCTGCACAGATTTCTAAACGGTTTAGCGGCAATCATGCGCTGCTAGGGCGCGGTGGCTCCGGTCACCGCGCCCGCTTTTTTGGGGAATCTGCATAAATTGCTTATTTCATGATAGAAATCAATAGTAAAACGGTACTGTTGTGGCGTAATAGCGCGCACATTAAAACCGACTAACGGAGCACATCAAATGTCAAAATTTTTAAGCCTTGTTCTGGCTGCGCTGTTTACCGCCAGTTTCAGTCAGTTCGCCCTCGCGATTGACCCACCTGCCACGCCGGAAAAACCCGAATGGGTCAAAAATCGCCAGGCCGAAGTTGAGGCCGATCGCGAAAAACGCAAGCAGGAATACGAAGCGCGCAAGCAGGCCAGGGAAGAAGAGCGTAATGCCCGCAAAGAGGAAATGAAGAAAAAACGTGAAGCCTCACGTAGCGATGATAAAGATTCAGAATACAAACCGATGACACGCGAAGAAATGCAGCAGCAATCTGAAGCACGTCGCAAAGAATCTGAAGAACGCATGAACAAAAGTAGCGAAGAAATGCAGAAGATGGCTGAAGAACGCCGCAAAGAATCTGAAGAACGCATGAACAAAAACAGAATGCGATAAACCGCTAATTATTCTTTACGCTTAGTACATTACAAAAAACAGGGGCGACTGCACATGCATCGCCCCTGTTTTTTTTGATTTTTTTCAGAGTTCAGCTAAATCAAGCTGTGTCGCCCGACTTTAGTTTTCTTTTTTACGTTGCCCGAATATACGAGTTCCAATTCGCACCATTGTCGAACCTTCTTCAATCGCGATTTTAAAGTCATCAGACATTCCCATGGAGAGCTGATCAAACTCGGCCAGCCCAAAACGTTCGCGGCAACTATCGCGCAAATCCCGCAGTTGCGCAAAAGCACCTCGTGTCTGTCGCGTATCTGC
>JBATHJ010000295.1:0-3999 GCA_049666625.1 Gammaproteobacteria bacterium
GTAGCGTGAAAACGTGACGGTAATTGTCAGCACACGGGAAAAAGATCATGAATAAACTATTGATATTCTTCATAGCGGTATGGATGTTGGCGGGTTGCGCAGGTGAAGATTCTGCGGATGTCAATCAGGATAGAATTTATACAGATTATGAATTGTTTTATAACGCCAATGATGACGTAACGCATGCGGTTGCCCGTTTTCGCTTCGGTGGCGCCCTGGGTACAATTCTTGAGTTATCCTCATCCTCTGGTGCCAACGTCACCTTTGATGGTGACACCCTGGCTTATTCTGCGTTCTGGGGAGGCCATCACCGGGAATACGCCGGGAATGTCACCAGCGGTACCTTCCGCTACACCAATACTGAAGGTGGATTGTTTATCAATAGCGTACCCACGGGTACCAGTATTGACTATCCGCCCGGTTTCGATGGCAGCAGCCTGAGTAAATCAGCAGCGTACGACCTGGTCTGGGTTGGTACGGCGTTGGCACCGAATGACCAGGTTGGGGTGTTTATCGGTTCCTGGGCCTGGGGTGACGACGCGCTGTTCTGGACCGATGCCGATGGCGCAAGCAGTATCGTCATGGGTGTGAATGGTTTGCAGAACCTCGTTACGGGTACCGCAGTTGTCTATCTTGATCGCTGGAATGCAACAGATGTGACTGAAGGTACTTCGGAGGGCGGACGGATTCGTTACAAGTACCGTGCACCCAACGCGACGATTACTGTAGTCGATTAATCAAGGGAGTTTATTTGAACGGGGCGTAGCGAATATTTTGTGACCAGAACATAACTTGGTTAAAGATATTCACTACGTCCTCATTTACTAAATGCTACTACCAACTTTATATTCCGTTCGGTCTACCCCGAAAACACAAGCCCTTCCAGATCATCCATCACACTGCCAGCACCCAGTGTCTTTTTGTATGCATGTCATCCTGAGCCGCTTTTGCGAAGGATCCAGCTTCTATCTTTATCCCGCCATCCCGGTATGTTACCAGGCCAGGGGAAAGGGCTACGACCCCCTTATAACGAAGGTTTCAACTGGCTCGCAGCTAATCACGTAGCTTGTCAGGATTATTTGATGTCTGCCCCGGCTTTCCAACTCATCGACTATTAGTTATGGGTTGTATTTAAATATATGATTAGTATTTATACCAAATACAGTGCAATATGCTCCCCTGCCATTGGTATTCGCTAGCTAGCATTTACGACGCGTGTCTCTAAATATTGCATGAACCCACTCTGGTTGACATTTTTACCATTTCTTAGATGGTTCCCGATGACGCGCGAGGGATTACGCGCCGATCTCACTGCGGGTATTACCGTTGCGCTGGTGCTGGTGCCGCAGAGCATGGCGTATGCCTCACTCGCCGGCTTGCCAGTGGTTTATGGCCTGTATGCTTCGTTTATCCCGGTGATTATTGCGTCACTGTGGGGCTCGTCCAACCAGTTGCACACCGGGCCGGTGGCGATGCTGTCACTGATGTCGGCTGCAGCACTGATTCCGTTCGCGACGCCGGGTTCAGCCTACTTCATCGAACTTTCACTGATGCTGGCGCTGGTCGTCGGCATACTGCGTTTAGCACTCGGCGTGTTCCAGCTGGGTGCAATCGTCAACCTGCTTTCCAGTCCTGTCATCGTCGGCTTTACCAACGCGGCGGCGCTGATTATTGGCCTGTCGCAATTTCACAAGGTGATCGGTGTGCCGTTCCCGCGTTCAGATTCCTACCTGGCAGATCTGTGGCGGGTGATTGAACAAATCCCGGATTTACACTGGATGACGGTGGTGTTCGCCATTGGTACCTGGCTGATTATTGCAGGCGCGCGTCGTGTGTCGCAGTCGCTGCCGGGGGTGCTGATCGCGGTGCTGATATCGACGGTGTTGAGTGCGCTGATCAATTACGACGACGAGGTGAAACTTGATGCCAGCAATGTGCAGGACAGTCATTTCCTGGAACAGGTCGAAACCTATCAGCAGAAGCAGAGCCGTATCGAAGCGATTACGACCGGGATCGCGCAACGCAATCACGATATCAATCAGCTGATGGAGGCGGGTGGTATCGACAATATCAGCAAAGCGAACGTACTGAACTCACAGGTCTCGATAGATAAGTACGAGCTGAAATTTCTCAAAGGGGATAACAACCGTCGCAAAGTGGTATTGCATTCGATGGTATTCGAACAGGTGACGCTTGATAACGGGACAACGATGTTGTATCCGAGAGGGGAGGTGCCCGCCGGGATGCACAGTGACGGCAAGAAGTGGCGTTATAGCGGGCTGGAAGCTGACGGGGTAATGTTTTCAGCCGGTGGTGCTGTGGTCGGCAAAATTCCGGAGGGATTGCCGGCGTTCAATGTGCCAACGATGCATTGGGAGCTGTTGCTGGCGCTGTTACCTGCTGCGCTCGTTATGGCGTTGATCGGATTCATGGAGGCAACTTCGATTTCGAAAGCAATCGCGACCACCACGGGTGAACGTTTGAATACCAGCAAGGAGCTGGTCGGCCAGGGGCTTGCGAATATCGTTGGGAGTTTCTTCGGCTCGTATACCGTGAGCGGATCTTTCTCACGCTCTGCAGTCGCTACTCGAGCTGGTGCAAGAACGGGCATGTTCGCGATATTCAGTGCGCTCGCCGTGGTGCTGGTGCTACTGTTCTTCACCAAATATCTGTATTACCTGCCGCAGGCAGTGCTGGCAGTGATCGTGATGACAGCGGTGTTCAGCCTGATACGTATCAAGCCGCTGATCCACGCATGGAGCATCGATCGCATAGGCGTGATGATCGGCATTATCACCTTTATCGCAACGCTGATACTGGCACCCAGTATCGCAAACGGTATCCTCATAGGCATCTTCCTGACAATCTCACACTTTGTGATCAAGACCATGAAGCCACGCGCGGAAGTCGTCAGTCGCAAACCCGACGGTACCCTGGGCGGTATCCTCGCGAATCGTTTGACACCAATCAGCAGGCAATTTGTGCCTGTGCGTTTCGACGGATCTCTCACCTTCGTCAATGTGGCTTATTTCGAAGATATGATTCTTGAAGCGCTGGCAGACTATCCGGAGTGCAAGGTGATACTCGTAATCGGCAGTGGTATTAACGAAATGGATGCTTCCGGTGAAGAGAAAATACGCGAGATAGCGGGGCGACTGAAAGCAGCTGGCGTCACACTGGCATTCAGCGGCTTGAAGTACCAGGTGAAACGCGTGTTCGAGAAATGCGGCCTGGCTGACAAGCTGGGGCCGGATGCGTTCTATCCAAACAAGGAGAAAGCGCTCGACGAGCTGATGAAGAAATTTGGAGAAGTGGAAGTAAAGCCCACGGAATTAAAGGCCACGTAGCAAATATTTTTTGAACGGCACATGGCCTGGTTAAGGATATTCGCTACGACCCATTTTCCTGATCCACTTCCAACTTTTTAATTCGTTCGGTTTATCCCGAAAACACAAGCCCTTCCAGGTCATCCATCACATTGCCAGCATCCTGGGGTTTGTCATCTTCCTTGAAGTCCATTCTCAGACTCAGGTCGTTCTCGCTATCTGCATTTCGTAGTGCAGCGTCACGGCTTATCACACCGTTCTTGTACAGCCTGTGCAGATCCATATCAAAGGTTTGCATGCCGGCAACTTCTGATTTTTTCATGCTCTCTTTTATTTCGTTTATGTCGCCTTGCTTGATGAGTTCGGCGATGCGTGGTGAATTGAGTAATACTTCGAAAGCAGCACATCTTTTTTTGTCGACGGTGGTAATCAGTCTTTGTGATACAAATGCGCGCATATTGAGCGACAGGTCCTGAAGCAGTGTCTTGTGCTTGTCACCGGGGAAGAAATTGATAATGCGATCCAGTGCCGAGTTGGCGTTGTTGGCATGTAGTGTGGCGAGCGTAAGGTGGCCGGATTCAGCAAACGCGAGTGCATGTTCCATGGTATCGCGGTCACGGATCTCGCCGAGCAGGATAACATCGGGGCCCTGGCGCATGGCATTCGACATTGC
>JBATHJ010000296.1:0-1538 GCA_049666625.1 Gammaproteobacteria bacterium
TCTGCAGCCGCATCACGTCACCGCAGGCGGGCGCGCCCACCATGCCGGTGCCGACATTGGCTTCGTCTTTGCCAAAACTGCCGACGTTCCTCGGGTTTTCATAATGATCCAGTACTTTTTCGCTATAAGCCATGATGGGTTACCTCGTTTGTCTCTGTGTCAGCGTTGTGTATTTAGACGCTGTTTTGCTGTGTTCGTTGCTGTTACAAATGAATAATTAATAATGAATAATGAATAATTAAAGGCCTGGTTTCTGGTTTCTTTTATTCATTATTCATTATTCATTATTCATTATTCATTATTCATTGTTCATTGCTTTAATGCGCTGCCCATACCACTTTATCCAGGTCGATGCCGTCTTTGTACATGTCCCACAGCGGCGACAGTTCTCTGAGTTTTTCGACCGCGCGGCGCACCTGCACGATGGTGTAGTCGATGTCTTCGGCCGTGGTGTAGCGTCCGATGCTGAAGCGGATCGAGCTGTGCGCGAGTTCGTCGTTGCGTCCCAGCGCTCTTAGTACGTAGCTGGGTTCCAGGCTGGCGGAGGTGCAGGCGCTGCCGCTGCTGATGGCGAGGTCGCTCAGTGCCATGAGCAGGCTTTCGCCTTCGACGAAGTTAAAACTGATGTTGATGTTGCCGGCGATGCGACGGTCGATGTCGCCGTTGATATACACTTCTTCCATGTCTTTGAGGCCGTCCCACAGGCGGTTCCTTAAGCCCAGGATGCGTTCGTTTTCGCTGGCCATTTCGACTTTGGCGATGCGGAACGCTTCGCCCATGCCGACGATCTGGTGGGTCGCCAGGGTGCCCGAGCGCATGCCGCGTTCGTGGCCGCCGCCGTGCATTTGCGCTTCGATGCGTACCCGCGGTTTGCGTTGTACGTAGAGCGCGCCGATGCCCTTGGGGCCGTAGATTTTGTGCGCTGAGAAACTCATCAGGTCGACCGGCAGCTCGGCGAGGTTGATCGGGACTTTGCCGGGGCTTTGCGCGGCGTCTACATGAAAGATGATGTTGCGTTCGCGGCAGATGGCGCCGATCGCTTCAATGTCCTGGATGACGCCGATTTCGTTGTTGACGTGCATGATGGACGCCACGCTGGTGTCGTCTCTTAACGCGGCCTTGAATTTTTCAAGGTCGAGCAGGCCGTCGGGCTCGGGGTCAAGATAGGTGACTTCATAGCCTTCGCGTTCGAGCTGGCGACAGGTGTCGAGCACCGCTTTGTGTTCGGTTTTGCAGGTGACGATGTGTTTGCCGCGCTTCTGGTAAAAGTGCGCGGCGCCCTTGATGGCTAAATTGTCGCTTTCGGTGGCGCCAGAGGTGAAGACGATTTCACGCGGGTCGGCACCGACCAGGTCGGCGATGTAACCGCGCGCCTGTTCGACTGCGGCTTCGGCGCTCCAGCCAAAGGCATGGCTGCGCGACGCCGGGTTGCCATAATGCGCCGCCGGACCCAGGTATTTAACCATCTCGGCCACGACGCGTTCGTCACACGGCGTGGTCGCACTGTAGTCGAGGTAGATCGGGTTGTGCTGGTCGGT
>JBATHJ010000297.1:0-5059 GCA_049666625.1 Gammaproteobacteria bacterium
TATAACCGCCTCACAGATGACAAAGCATTCCCGGGTGGTGCTAACGCCGGCAAGAGTTTTGAAATGGAATTCAAGAACGTCACCCTCGGCGCGCAGTATCACATCAACAAGAAAACCCGCATCAATATGGAAATCACTGATGCGTCAGCAGAAGCCGTTGACTGGGCAGGCGGTACCGGCCCCAACGACAATCTTGACGGTGTAGACAAGGTGTATGCCGTACAGGTCACGCACATATTCTAAAAAATAATAACTCTCCTCCCTGCATGACTTCCTCGCCCCGGCTTGTCCGGGGCTTTTTTTGCGTGCGTGCTTCTGTCGCGTTTGCGCAGATAAAAAATCAAGCACATACACGTAATACAGGGTGCAATATTAGATATCGCTTATATTTATGCGCGGATCTGCCAGCTGCCGGACAGTTATTGGTCAGCCAGGCATGCAGATACTTGCTTATGCGACAAACATTAGCTTAATATCAGCGCTCCGGAAAATAATATTTAATAGACGGGAGTTAAGAATGAAAAAAATAATAGCTGGTATCGTAATGCTGAGTGCTTCTTCAGCGACATTTGCAGTAGTACCTGGCGGCGATAGCTGCGGCTGGGGCAACATGCTGCTAGAAGGCCAGTCTGGCCTCGGTCCCCATATCATTGCCTCTACCACCAACGGTACTTCGGGTAATGCGACTTTTGGTATGACCACAGGTACTAACGGCTGTTCTGCCAATGGCACCCTGACCTACGGTGGACAGTCTCTGCTGGGCCAGATCATGGGCGAGTTCTCTGAAGACGTTGCTCGTGGTGAAGGTGATGCCCTGAATGCTGTTGCCGTTGCTTACGGTGTTGAGCAGGCTGACCGCACTACATTCGCCAAAGTACTGCACGAAAACTTCGCCGTGATTTTCCCAGATGAAAACGTCACTGCCGAAGAAGTCTCTGCATCTATCGACACAATCATCAAGTCTGATGCAAGACTCGCTAAATACGCAGCCTGATCACTAGCGCTGTCACTTAGTATAAAAAGCCCTGTATCTTTAGATACAGGGCTTTTTCTTTTATCAACGCATTCACTACGTCGCAATACCTGTCATAAGCAATCATGAAATCCTGTTGTAGCGGCCTGCTTTTCCTGGCCCTGTTATGCGTGAACATCTCATTATCTGCAAATCCTGTAGACGATTTGCAACACCAGGCTTCCGAGAAGCGCCTGTGGCAACAACACGAATGGCATAACCTGATTCACTACGATGTTACCGGCAGCAGTGCTGGTACTGATAATAAATACAACAGCCAGGTGGATGATGACAGGTTCTTCCTGGCGCACGATGGCGCCACCAATCCCCGGGCTGAACTACTCGCGACCCTTGCCGCGCTCTACCAGGCAGACCAGTCACCCAACACACATGCGCTCTGCCGCTTTCCAGCGCGACTCAACTGGCTGGCGACACAGCTAGAAATTGACCGCGCAACACTGCCTGCAGCCCGTTGTCCTGACTATGACGAATGGCGCAGACAGGTCCGTGCAAAACATGTCACCATGGTTTTCCCGGCGTATCACCTCAACAGCCCCTCATCGATGTACGGCCACACCCTGCTGCGCCTCGACCCGGCCGACCCCGAGAAAGACAGCGACTGGTCCGACTGGCTGTCGTTCGCAGTCAACTTTGGCGCCGATGTCAGCGTGGATGACAACTCGCTTTTTTATGCTTTCAAGGGGCTCAGCGGGGGTTACCCGGGGCTGTTTATCACCACGCCCTATTTCAAAAAGATCCGCGAATATAACCGCGATGAAAACCGTGACATCTGGGAATATGATCTCAATCTCGATGAATTCGAAACTGAAAAACTGGTTACGCATTTATGGGAACTGAAAGAAATCAATTTTGATTATTATTTCTTCGATGAAAACTGCTCCTACCGTTTACTCGAGCTGCTGGAAGTCGCACGCCCGTCGGTTGAACTCACCGATGAATTCATTCTCACTGCAATCCCTGTCGATACCGTGCGCGCTATCTTGCGTGAAGACATGGTCAAATCGATCAGCTACCGACCGTCAATGGTCACCGAGTTACGCTACAAACTCGACGCCATCCCCACCGCCGGGCAACAACTGGTAGAAAAACTTGTCACCGACACAGCGGCACTTGAAGCTGATGAATTCACTAGCCTGCCGCCCGCAACGCAGGCGCAAATTATCGATGCCAGTTATCAACTGCATCGCTATCGCTTCCGCGACACCTCGGAAGATCCTGCAGCTGCAGGCCGAAATTACCAGCTGCTGGCCGCAGTCAGTCGCCATGCGAGTAATCTACCGGCAACCGCGAACATACCAGCACCGATATCACCCGACCTGAGCCACCTGAGTAAACGCGCCAATATCAGCGCGGGCAGGCGCAATCATGAAAACTTTGCTGCGCTTGGTTTAAAATTGTCATTTCACGATCTGGAAGACCGCGTCGAAGGCTTTTTACAGGGCGCTGAAATCAATATCGCCGGTATCGAGTTACGCGCAAGCGATGATTCGATAAAACTTCACAGGCTCAATGCTGTTGAAATATTTTCGCTCACCCCGCGCACAGAGTTTTTTGATCCATTGTCTTGGCGGGTTCAATTTGGCCTGGAACGCCAACTCACTGCGGGCAAGGACCAGCTGGTCACCCAGCTCAACGGTGGCGCCGGTGTTTCTTATCCATTATGGGCCGATAGCCAGGTCTACATGCTCGCGATAGCCAGGCTCGAAAGCAACAAGCAGTTTGAGAATACACTGGAAGCCGCGCTCGGATTACACACCGGCCTGCTTGCACACTTTACCGGCCACACGATGCATATTGAATTTACCGGTGAAGAATTCAGTAACGATGTTTACCGCGTGCGCGGTACATACACTCACAATTTTACACTCTCGCGTAATCACTCACTCAAGCTGCGCGCAAGTCGTGAATGGCAAAATACATTTCAATTCAATGATGTCAGCCTGGATTATCAGTACTATTTTTAATGAACTTCGGATTTATTAAGCGGTATTGCCGTGCTGAGAAAAATCCTGGCAGGAGCTTTTCAGCGCCTGCTTAAGGAAACCCTGAAGAATTCAGAGCTTCCTTAATCAAATGCAAGGAAATTGATCAGCTCACCCTGCTGTATCGCAGTCCCGCTGATCACTATCGCCAGGCCATCCGCCCAGCTTGCTGAACTCAGGACTCCCGATCCCTGCTGCGAGTAGATCACTGCCCAGGATTCAGCGCCACGCTGTTCAATGCGCGCGCGCAAAAATTCGCTGCGTTTCGTCGCCGGCCAGTCGAAACCGGCCCTGACAGCAATCGGTTGCTGCAGGCATTGGGTTTCACCCTGCAACTTGCGAATCACCGGGCGCGCGAACAACTGTGCCGTGACGAACACGGACACCGGGTTGCCCGGCAGTCCCATGAACAGTGCGTTGCCGACCTTGCCGAACGCCACCGGTTTGCCAGGCTTCATCGCGATACGCCATAACTCGAGCCTGCCGAGTTGTTCCAGCGCGAGCCGTACGTAGTCTTCTTCACCGACTGATACGCCACCACTGGTCACGATCATATCGGCCGTGGCCGCGGCCTGCTCGATCACTTCGAGAGTGGCTTCGAGGCTGTCCGGCACAATGCCATAGTCGGTGATTTCACAACCCTGCGACTGCAGAAACCCGTTTAGCGTGTATCGGTTGGAATTGTATATCTGCCCAGCTTGTAACGCCTCGCCCGGCGTGACCAGCTCGTCACCGGTAAAGAAACAGGCCACGCGAAGCTTTCTCACCACCTCGACAGTGCCGATGCCGACCGAGGCGATCAGCCCGAGCTCCTGCGGTCGCAACCGGGTACCTGCGTGGAGTATGACACTGCCCTGCGCAATATCCTCACCTGCGCGACGAATATTATCGCCAGCGGCGACGCGAGCATTAATGCTGACGACATCGCTGTCAGCCTGGCGTGTACAGCGTTCCTGCATGACCACGGCGTCGGCGCCTGGCGGCACCGGTGCACCGGTGAAAATCCGAGCAGTGCAGCCCGCTTCAAGCTCACTGCCGGTGCTCCCCGCCGGGATGCGTTGAGTCACTCGCAGCACGGCACCAGGCTGCGCACAGTCCGCGCTAAGCACGGCATAACCGTCCATCGCAGAGTTGTCATAGCCGGGCACATTGATACCAGAGACAATGTCTTCTGCCAGCACACGGCCGAGCGCATCGATGACGGCAACAGTCTCGGTTTCTGTGATGCCAGCTGAAGACGCGAGCAGGCGCTCTATGGCTTCATCAACCGACAGTAGCGGTTCTGAATAACAGTCAGCGGGTCCAGCCATGCTTATTTTTCCAGCAGTCGCGGCATCAGCTCGACCATATTGCAGGGCGCATTACGGTGATCAAGCTGCGGCCCGATAATCTCGTCCCAGCCGGTTTTGCAGGCCCCGGTCGAGCCCGGCAGGCAGAAAATAAAGGTGCCATTGGCGACCCCGCCGAGCGCGCGTGAGGCCACGGTAGAGGTCTTGATGTCCTGGTAGGACACCCAGCGAAACAGCTCGCCAATGCCCTCGATTTCCTTGTCGAGCAGGGGCCGTACTGCCTCGGGCGTAATATCGCGCCCGGTCAGCCCGGTACCGCCGGTGGTGATCACCGCGTTGATCCCGGCATCGGCAATCCAGCGTGAAAGCACTTCACGAATCAGGTACTTATCGTCAGCCACGATGCGTTTTTCAGCCAGCTTGTGGCCGGCCCGGTCGATGCGTTTGACCAGCGCCTGGCCAGAGGTATCGGTCGCCTCGGTGCGACTATCAGAAACTGTCATCACCGCAATATTGACTGCTATAAAAGATTTTTCACTCATCTCGCTACCCGCAGGCTAAAAAACTTGATTCTACCGTAACCATAAGCGCTGAAACCGGGCAAATGGGTTATTGTCTCAAAACTTGTAATTCCTGTACCATCAGGCGATATGCAGCCCGTAAACGAACACACGCCCGCACTCATCGACCCGTTTGGCCGACGCATAGAATACGTACGCCTGTCAGTGGCAGACAAATGCAACCTGCGTTGTTTT
>JBATHJ010000298.1:0-17470 GCA_049666625.1 Gammaproteobacteria bacterium
CGCCCATGTCGGCCAGGCAGATTGCATTCCATGTCGCAGTCGTTGAAGGCTGCTTGCCATTCAGTTCGGCAGCAATATTATGCGTAATCGCAGTCACCATCGATTCGATCATATAACCTGTTTTGGGTGTGCCAGTAGGAACCGGTGTCGGCTCAATTGGTGGAATGGCGATACATACACCCGCCGAATAAATGTTTTTATATTTAGGATTACGATGTAATTCATCAACAATGACAAAACCGCGTGGATTACACAGTTCCGGCACTGCAGCGACCGCATCAACGCCCTTGAATGCTGGCAGCATCATGGCAAAATCAAACTCGACTTCATGCTGCTTGTAGAGTTCACCTTTGGCATCCAGCTCGTCAGTGTAGAGCTTGCCGGCCTCTACTTTTGTTGTTTTGGCGTTAGTAATCCACTTGATGTGATGATTGCGCAGTTCGCTTTCGAGCATGGACTTTGAGTCACCCACGCCACCGAGACCGAGATGTCCGATATATGGCTCAGACGTGACAAAGGTCATCGGGAACTTGTGGCGAATTTTACGTTTACGCAAATCGGCATCGACAATGAATGCAAACTCATATGCCGGCCCAAAGCAACTTGCAAACGGCATCGCACCGATCACAATCGGGCCGGGTTTTTCCAGAATTTTCTGGTATTGTTTCCACGCTTCTTCGGCATGATCAACCGTACAGATTGAGCAACTGTGGCCATGCGCCGGACCGGCGCCTTCGATTTCTTCAAATGCCAGCCTCGGCCCGGTTGCAATCACCAGGTAATCGTATTCAACGGAGTCACCATTCGAAAGTGCAAGCTTGCTGTTCGCAGCGTCAATGGTGTCTACGCGTGCGCTAATAAATTTAATATTCTTTTTCTTGAGATATTTCTCAATTGGAATGGTAATGGCGTCACGGTCTCGCCAACCTACTGCAACCCAGGGGTTCGAGGGCACAAACTGAAAGTAATCATTTTCATTGATGACAGTGACTTCGTGCGATTTTCCCAGCTCGGCCTTGAGCTCGTACGCCGCAGGCATACCACCCGTACCTGCACCCAGAACGACTACATGCGCCATTTCATTTACTCCCGAAAAGAATATATTCCAACTTAAGACCTCGCTGGCCGACGGGTATTTATAGCATTAATGTATATTTTTGAATGCCGATCTAGGTCAAATATGGAAAAGTACGCTAAAAAATATGTGTCATAATAGGAACATGGCCCTTTACCCTGACGTTTTATGGGCTTGAAATTATCTGCCGAGTTAATATATTAGCTAAAGACGAAATTGCAGTTGAACAGCGTTTAGTTAATGTTGTCTATGCACTACGTCAGGTGACAGATTTTCGATACAACACATGCACTAACATAAAGGTATAAACATGCAACCAGTTACAATTTCACGTTCAGAATCCCAGATTCTTGCCACTAACAAGGTGCTGAGAAATACCTATGCCCTGCTGGCAACAACGCTGTTTTTCAGCGCATTGATGGCCGCCGCTTCGATGGCTATCGAGCCGCCTCGCGGCCTGAGCCTTGTGACCATGATTGCAGCGCTCGGCCTGGTCTGGTTTGCACTGCCTCGCACGGCTAATTCATCCAAAGGCCTGTGGGTCGTGTTCGGTATCACCGGCCTGCTGGGTTTTAGCATCGGCCCAATGCTGAGTCACTACCTGCAAATGTCGAACGGTGGCCAGATTGTCGCCACCGCGTTTGGCGGTACCGGCGTAATATTCCTCGCGCTCTCGGGTTATGCACTGACCAGCCGCAAGGATTTCAGCTTTATGGCGGGCTTTCTTATGGTCGGCCTGGTGGTTGCGCTGGTCGCTATCATCGCCAATATCTTCCTGCAAATGCCAATACTGTCGCTGGTAATTTCATCTGCCGTGATCCTGATTATGAGCGGCTTCATCCTGTATGACACCAGTGCGATCATCCGCGGTGAACAGACCAATTACATCCTGGCAACAGTAGGCATGTACCTGAGCATCTTTAATATATTTATTCACCTGTTAAACCTGCTGGGCTTTGCAAGTGATGATTAACTGCCTGGCCTCAACATCGTAAGATGTTGCAACGTCAAATTGAAAGAGCCCCACATGTGGGGCTCTTTTTTTAATCTTCAGAAAAGCTGCATACCGGTAACCAGCCGGGGTCGCCGGGTTTCGCCACATAGGCGTCTGCCAGCCAGTAGCCGCAAACGCAGGCAATCTCATCGTTAACATAGAGCAAGGGTATTCGTGCGCGCTGCCAGGGCGGTATGCCTGCTTCCTGCATGAGCTTTTTAAGCCGCTGGTGGTGTGCCTTGCCGCTGACCTGCAGGCGCTCACCGCTGCGACGAAAGCGCAGACTGAGCTGTTCATCAAGCAGGCGCATATCAAGCCCGGGAGTGCAATCCATCGCGGCGCGCACGCTGATGTGCTCACCCAGGCGAATTGTCGATTTTCCATCCCAGGGCGACGCCAGCTTGCCGATGTCTTCAGTAGTTTCAGACAATAAATATACGTGCTGCTGAAAGCGCCGGATTTCGATGCCACCCCACTGGATCAGCGGCGCGGCATCATCCGCCGCGGGCACCAGGCTATCTACCAGTTGCAGTAGTTGATTGCGCCCCGGCGAACGCCCCGCGTGCAAACGCAACCAGGTGCGCAGCAGGTTTATCTGGCGAGCCCTGGACAGTGTTTGAAGCCGGGAGGCTGACAATACCCTGGCGTCATTCGTACTCACCGCGGCGAGATCAATACCTGCGAGGGTTTCGATCAAGGCCAGCGATTCCTGCTGCAAGGCTGCGCTGCGGCTGATACTTTTCTCAACCGTCGGCCAGCGTTCATGCAACAGTGGCAGCACATTACGCCGCAGCAGGTTGCGGTCATAATCCGTGTCGCAGTTGGAAGGATCTTCTATCCAGTCAAGTGATTCTGCGCTGGCGTAGGCCAGCATATCTGCGCGGCTGAATTCCAGCAATGGCCTGCCATGCCAGGACCCGGCGAATGGTTTGCACGCCGGCATCGCCGCCAGCCCGGCGGCGCCTGCGCCGCGCATCAACTGTAACAGCAGGGTTTCTGCCTGGTCATTGGCATGGTGCCCGGTCAGCAGGCATTCACCGGGTGTTAATACCTGCTGGAACGCTGCATAACGCGCCTTGCGCGCCGCGTCCTCCGGACTTTCACCCCTGGCGGGTGATGCATCCACCCTGAGCACGGACAAATCCACCTCCAGTTGTGCGCAAATACGTTCGCAGTGCTTTGTCCACCCATCTGCCTGCGCTTGTAATCCATGGTGAACATGCACCGCGCGCAGCTTCAGTCCCAGGCGCTGGCACAGATGCAGCAATACGTGTGAATCAACCCCGCCGCTGTAGGCGATTAGATATGAGGCTTGCTGGAATGCCGGACCCAGCGATTGCAGATGCTGCCTGAACCGCGTGAGTTCGATCATTGATAAAATCAGGCAGGGTGTTAGCTGGCGTCTTCCTGCAGGAATTCACCGTACGACATCAGCCGTGCGTAGCGTTTTTCCAGCAGCTTGTCGAGGCCGTCTTTTTCAAAACCTTCCAGGCTTTCCACCAGCGCCTGCTTGATATTGCGGCCGGTGGCGTCGACGTCGCGGTGCGCACTGCCCAGCGGTTCACGAATGATGTAGTCGATGAGCTCGAGTTCTTTCAGGCGTTTCGCGGTAATGCCCATGGCCTCAGCCGCGTCCTGCGCCTTGTCAGCGCTTTTCCACAAAATTGATGCACAGCCCTCGGGCGAAATCACCGAGTAGGTACTGTATTCCAGCATCATCACGCGATCGCCCACGCCAATGGCAAGTGCGCCGCCGGAACCGCCTTCACCGATCACCACGCAGATAATCGGGGTGCGCAATTCGGCCATGACGAACAGGTTGCGCGCAATCGCTTCTGACTGGCCGCGCTCTTCTGCATCAATCCCGGGGTATGCACCCGGGGTGTCGATGAAGGTAATCACCGGGATGCGAAAACGCTCTGCCATGCGCATCAGCCGCATCGCCTTGCGATAACCTTCCGGGCGCGGCATACCAAAATTGCGTCGAATATTTTCCTTGGTATCGCGGCCTTTCTGGTGGCCGATGATCATCACCGGCATGCCGTCCAGGCGGGCAACGCCACCAATAATCGCGGCGTCATCGGCAAACGCACGGTCGCCGTGCAATTCCTGAAAATCGGTAAAAATACGGTCAATATAATCCTGCGTGTAGGGCCGCAGCGGGTGGCGCGCCAGTTTGGATGTTTGCCACGAGGTCAGCTTGGCGAAAATATTTTTCGTCAGGCTGCGTGATTTTTCCTGGAGTTTGCTGATTTCTTCGCCAATATTGATTTCACTGTCATCACCCACGTAACGCAGTTCCTCGATCTTGGCTTCGAGTTCGGCGATGGGTTGTTCAAAATCCAGGTAATTCGGGTTCATATCAGCAAGTCCAGGTGTTTTTTTTAGATTATGTTCATATTATATTGAAAACTCTGAAAAATTCAGCAAAACCGGCGGTTTAAAGCCCACCGTGCAGGTATCAGCGCGCCTGCGGTTCGCGTACATCAACCAGTTCGCGCAGCAGCGTGGTGGCATAACTGCCCGCGGGCAGGTCGAAAGACACGATGCAATCTGCATCATCGAACGCACATTTTATGTTGCTTGGCAGCAGGCGCAAGGCGCGGCGCTGCGGTTCAACGCGCGCCGCCACCAGCCCGGCGGACAGCACCGGGTAAGCATCGGCCACCGATTGTTCGAGTGCGTAGACCGCATCTGTGCTCATAGATTCACCCTCGCCCCACATCACTGCCGTGGGGTGAATTTCGCCGGCCGCGAGGCGAGCATCCAGTGCCTCGGATCCGTCGTCAGCAAAACACGCCGATTTGCCGTCCAGCATGAAGACCTCACCGGCCAGGCGTCGGTTCCAGCTGCCGTCCTGGATCCGCCGCGAGAGCATCTCGTTGAACAGCCAGGAACGCGCGGCAGACAGGTAAAGACTGCGTTTATGCCGTGGCAGGCGGGCACGTGGATGGCTGAACATGCGCTCGGCTTCCAGCAGGTTTGAGCGACCGCGTCCAAAACGCTGCTCGCCAAAATAATTCGGCACACCGACATTTTTTATCAGGCTGCATCGTTCAGCCAGCAGATCGTGCTGCGACACATTACGCAGACGAATTTCAAAGCGATTGCCACTAAGCGCACCGCGTTGCAATTTTTTACTGTGTCGCAGTTGCTGCACAATCTGGATATCATTCGACAACAGTGTACTGAAATCAGGGTCGGGCCGGCCCGGCAGATGAATACTGAACCACTGCGTGGTCACGGCATGTCGATCCTTGAGACCTGCATAGCCGACGGCAACCGGTTTCACGTCCGCAAGTTTGCCCAGTTGCTGCGCCAGCCAGTCGGTGTTGCAGCCGCGTTTGCGCACCTGCAACCAGAGGTGCTCGCCACTACCACTGAAGCTGAAAGGCAGAATTTCATCAACCCTGAAATCTTCAGGCTGCTGCTTGAAACCGGCTTCGATCGCCAGCGCAGGCCAGGCGCGCGCAAACACGTGATGACGATAAACCTCATCAGTGTCATTATTCGGTATTTGCGCAGCGACTTGATTCATATATAAGGACACCATGTTACAGCAATTGTTTTTCCGGCACGCCCTGCGCGTACTGTTTATTGTCCAGCTATTCGGCCTGATAGTGTTCCTCAGCGGCTGCGAACACCCGCCCCGCCTGGCCCCGCTCGACGCTCAATCTCGTATTCTTGCCTTCGGCGACAGCCTTACCTATGGCACTGGCGCTGACGCCGAGCACAGCTACCCGGCGCAGTTGTCAGTACTGACTGCGGCCCGCGTGATAAATGCGGGCGTGCCAGGTGAAACCAGCGCCGCCGGCCTGCGTCGTTTAGCGCAAATGTTGCGGCGGCATCAGCCGCAATTACTCATCCTCTGGCACGGCGGCAACGACATTCTACGCCGAATGCCCATGGCTAACACTGCCAGCAATCTTCAGGCGATGATCGATATGGCGCGCATGCAAAATATTGACGTGGTTTTGATCGGCGTCCCGCAGTTCGGACTTTTTTTATCGACAGCCGACTTTTACACCCGGCTGGCGAAACGCAACCACATCGCCATCGACGACAATATGCTGGGTAAAATTCTGCGCCAGCCAGCACTGCGGTCTGACCATATACATCCCAATGCTGAAGGCTATGCGCTGATAGCGCAGGCAATTGCCGACCTGCTGACAAATGCGGGCGCAATTGTTGCGCACTGACGGGCCTGGCGGGCTTCATAAATTTGTACACAGTATTGTAATCAGCGTCTGCTCAATGCAATATGACTCTCTTGCTTTGGCCACAGTCAGACACTCTACTTATGGAGTGAACGCCCGGACCAGCACCCTGTCTATCCGGACAGGCATGCGAATATTTTGCGACTGATCTACTGCATGGCTGGCCATACACAGATGCACAGCTTCGGCACATTCAGCAAGCGGGCTTCGTGCCCATCGGCTGGACAGGACGACACACAATAATCAAAAAAAGCACTGGCAATACATGCCATTACAAGGAGCAGCTATGGTAGATAATTTTACGCGCTTGATGATCCGCTGGCGCTATGCCGTGGTGATTATCAGCCTGGGCCTGGTTGCACTGGCCGGTTTTGGTGGCCAGTATCTTGCCTTTAGTAATGATTACCGCGTGTTCTTCGGCGCAGATAATCCGCAACTACAGGCATTCGAGCGTATGCAAAATACGTTCAACAAGAATGACAATATCAGTATATTAGTTACCCCCAAAGACGGGCGTGTCTTCAGTGTTGAAACCCTGAGCGCCATTCTAGAAATTACCGAAGAAGCCTGGCAAATACCGTTTTCCACCCGGGTGGATTCAATCACCAATTACCAGCACACCAGCGCCGATGGGGATGACCTGGTGGTTGACGACCTGGTGCGTGACCCCGGCGCACTCAGCGACGAAGATTTGCAGCAGCTGCAATTCATCGCGGTCAACGAACCCATGTTACTGCACCGCCTGATTTCACCTGACAGTCACTACACCGCAGTCAACGTCATCTTGCAGTTACCGGGCAAAAAACTGGATGAAGTTCCAGCCGCGGTTAGCTTTGTGCGTGATATCAAAGCGCGCATGCTGGAAAAACACCCGTCGATCGATATACGCCTGACCGGCATGGTGGTAATGAACAACGCCTTCCCTGAAGCCAGCATGAGCGATGTTGCCAACCTGTATCCGGTAGCACTCGGATTTATCCTGGTAACCCTGTTATTGCTGTTGCGTGGTTTGAGCGGTACGGTCACGACCCTGTTCGTGATTTTTTTCTCCATTATTACAGCCATGGGGCTGGCGGGCTGGCTGGGCATCAACCTGTCGCCACCGGTGATGAGCGCGCCCATCATGATTCTCACCATGGCGATTGCCGATGCGGTGCATCTGCTGGTCAGCATGCGCCATGAAATGCACGAAGGCCGTGACCGCGAAGAAGCCATGATTGAAAGCATGCGGATAAACTTTCAACCGGTGTTTGTCACTTCGTTAACCACCATCCTGGGTTTCCTCAGCCTCAATTTCAGTGATTCGCCGCCGTTTCACGATCTTGGCAATATCGCAGCCATGGGCGTTGCAGCCGCGTGGTTTTTCTCCATGACCTTTTTGCCCGCAATGATTACCATTCTGCCGGCGCATTCGCGCAAGGAAGTGGCTGGCAGGCAGCTGATGCTGCCGCTGGCTGAATTTGTCATCAAACATCGCCAGGGATTATTTTACGGTTCACTGGCCACCATCGTGGTATTGATCGCGATGGTTCCACGTAACGAGCTGAATGATGTTTTCGTGGAATACTTTGATGAGACCATCGAGTTTCGACGCGATACTGACTACGCCGCCGAACACCTCACCGGTGTTTACTTCATGGATTTTTCAATCCGCAGCAGTGAACCGGGCGGCATCAGCGATCCCGCCTACCTGCAGGCAGCTGAAAAGTTTGTGCAGTATTTGCGCACGCAAGATCACGTGATACACGTCTTCTCTGTTACTGATACTTTCAAACGTCTCAACATGAACATGCACGGTGATGATCCGAGCTGGTATCGCCTTCCCCAGGAACGCGATCTTGCAGCGCAGTACTTGTTGTTATATGAAATGTCATTACCCTACGGGCTTGATCTCAACAACCAGATTGATATCGAAAAAAGCGCGACCCGCATACAGGTCGCACTTGAAACCATGTCGACCACCGAAGTGCTGGCACTGGAAGTTTCTAGCGCACAGTGGCTGGCGGAAAACCTGCCGCAATATCAAACTGAAGTCACCGGGCCGACGGTGATGTTCTCGCACATCGGCCAGCGCAATGTAAAAAGCATGCTGCTGGGCACATCGATTGCGCTGGTGCTGATTTCGATGGTGCTGATTATTTTCCTGCGCTCGGTAAAATACGGCTTTATCAGCCTGGTGCCCAACCTGGTGCCGGCCGCCGCCGCGTTTGGTATCTGGGGCATGTTCGTCGGCCAGGTCGGACTTGGCCTGTCGGTGGTCACCGGTATGACACTCGGCATCGTGGTTGATGATACTGTGCATTTTCTAAGTAAATATTTGCGTGCACGACGTGAAAAACATCTGAGTGCTGAAGACGCCGTGCGCTATGCATTTAACAGCGTCGGGCTTGCACTGGTGGTGACCTCGGTGGTGCTGATCGCGGGCTTCATGATACTGTCGCAATCACATTTCCAGCTGAACTCCGGCATGGGTCTGCTGACCAGCGTCGTCATTGCGATTGCACTACTCGCAGATTTCCTGCTGTTGCCACCCCTCTTAATCAAATTCTCAGGAAGCCATCATGGTCAATAAACTTTATATTACAGCCCTGTTGAGTACTGCGCTCTGCCTCGGCAGTTTCCCGGCGCTTGCAGAAACCGCGCAGGAAAAAGGCCTTGCCATCGCCGTGGAAGCAGACAAACGCGACACCGGATTTGGTGACATGACTGCCAACATGACCATGGAACTACGTAATAAACAGGGTGATTCCAGTATCCGCTACATCCGAATTAAAACCCTGGAAGTCACCGGCGATGGTGACAAGTCGCTGTCGATATTCGAAAAGCCGGCCGATGTCAGCGGAACAGCATTCCTGACATTTTCGCATGCGCTCAAACCTGACGAGCAATGGCTGTATTTGCCCGCACTGAAACGCGTCAAACGCATTAATTCGAACAACAAATCCGGCCCCTTTATGGGCAGTGAATTTGCATACGAAGACCTCGCTTCACAGGAAATTGAAAAATACACCTACAACTACCTGCGTGACGAGACACTCAATGGCATCGATTGCTTCGTGGTGGAACGCTTCCCGGCGTACGAACATTCGGGCTACACGCGACAGATTGCCTGGATAAACAAGGCCGAGTACCGCCCAGAGAAAATTGAATTTTATGATCGTAAAGATTCACTTTTAAAAACCCTGAACTACAGCGGTTATAACCAGTATCTCAACCAGTTCTGGCGCGCCGATGTAATGTCCATGGAAAACCATCAGACCGGCAAAAGCACGCTGCTTACCTGGAGTAACTATGCATTCAAAACCGGACTTGATGACGGCGATTTCAACCAGAACAGTCTGAAACGCGCACGCTAACACCGCAGAATTTTTTCATGCAGAAACTACTGCTACGCGTGCTAATTTCTGCACTCAGCCTGCCTGCCGCGGCAGTCGATATGCAAGTCAGCGGCAATATCGATGCCCAGTGGCGCGTGTTCCTGCACGATGCCGTATTACCTGAGCAGCATGATAGCTATGCCTCTGCGTCTGTCGAACCCGAGTTTTATTTTGACTTCGGTAACGGCGACCAGAGCATTACCTTCACTCCTTTCTACCGACTGGATCAGTATGATGATGAACGCACGCATGCTGATATTCGCGAGCTGCACTGGCAAGGCGTGTTCGACAACTTCGAAATGCGCATTGGCATCAGCAAGGTCTACTGGGGCGTTACCGAATCGATACACCTGGTCGACATCGTAAACCAGACTGACGCCGTGGAAAACATCGACGGCGAAGACAAGCTTGGCCAGCCGATGATTCGATTCAGCACCGAGCAGGACTGGGGCCTGCTCGACGTATTCGTATTACCCGGATTTCGCGAGCGCAGCTTCGCCGGCATTGAAGGCCGCCCACGCCCACCGTTTGTGATCGATGCGGACGCTGCTGTGTATGAACATGCAGATAAAGAAAACCATGTGGATTTCGCAGCGCGCTTGTTCAACTACTGGGACAACTGGGAAGTCGGCCTGACGTATTTCACTGGCACCGGTCGCGATCCGGAAAGCTATGTGCCCTCAGCGTTCGATACGCTTGGCCAGCCCATAGCCTTCGCCCCGTTTTACGCCCAGATTGACCAGCTCGGGTTGACCGTGCAGGCGCTGATTGACGCATGGACCTGGAAACTGGAAGCAATATCTCGAAAGTCAGCAGCACAGCATTTCACCGCCTTCGCCGCCGGCTTCGAATACACCTTTGTCGGGGTGTATGAAAGCAGCACTGATGTCGGTGTAGTGATTGAATACCTCTACGATGAGCGCGATGCCCTGATCACCAGCCCGACCCAGCCTGCAACCTCGCCATTCCAGAATGACATTACCACCGCGTTTCGAATAACGCTAAACGACATACAGTCGAGCGAAATATTGATTGGCCTGATTACTGATATCGATGACCAGACGGTGGCCGCATTTATCGAAGCCAGCCGCCGACTCGGCGACAGTTTCAAAGCCGAACTCGAGCTACGCAGCTTCAGCAATACTGTACCCGCTCGTCCACTGGATGCCTTCCGTGACGACGACTTTATCCAGCTGACACTGGGCTGGTATTTCTAAGCCCAGGCGCCTGCTAAATCAGGCATTGCAGGTGTTTCGTGGCTATACTCAACAGGTGTCGTTTCCAATTGCGGTTAAAAGCATGCTAAAAAAACTAGCGTGGATGATTGTGGTCGTCCTGCTATGGCCGCATTCGTGGGCGACAGCAGCGCCACAGTGCCTGTTTATTTCCTCCTATCATGTCGGCTATGACTGGTCAGACGGGGTTGAACGTGGATTGCGCAAGGCACTCGATGGAAAATGCACTATCACCAGTTTCAACATGGATACCAAACGCAATACCACGATTGCGCATGCGCGCCAGGCAGCACTGCAGGCAAAAACCCTGATTGAGCAACTCCGCCCTGACGTGGTCATTGCGGCAGATGATGTCGCCGCAAAGTACCTTATTGTCCCTTATTACAAAGACGCTGCAATTCCATTCGTTTTTTGCGGCATTAACTGGACCGTTGAACAATACGGCTTGCCGTTCAACAATGTCACCGGCATGATCGAAGTGGCCGCAGTACAGCCATTGTTTGAAAAATCGAATGCAATTTCCGGCAAGATAACCCATGCAAGCTATATCGGTGCCGACACATTGACCGAAGCCAAAAATCTGCAGCGTTTTAAACAGGCGGCCAAAGAGTTAAATATTGAACTCACCAGTAAACTTTCAAAAACCGCAAGGGAATGGATAAAAAGTTACAAGGATGCACAAAAAACCGAACTCATTATAATGGGCAGCAACGCGGGCATAACAAACTGGGACGAAGAAACCGTGCTCAATGCTATCCGCCCGTATACAAAAACATTAACCGTGACCAATCACGGCTGGATGATGCCCTATACCATGTTTGGCATGACCAAGGTACCCGAAGAACAGGGCGAATGGGCTGGCATGCTTGCTGCAGAAATTCTGCAGGGCTCAAAGCCGATTGAGTTGCCCATCATACCGAACAGGAAATTCGATATCGTCATCAATAAGTCATTGCTTGAAACTGCGAATATTACAATCCCGGAATTCATCAAGCTCAAGGCGCAAACCTACCGCAAATGAATACAGCACTGCTAACAGAACCTGTCACCCACCGCCCTGTCAATTTGTGGATTGCAGGTGTGTGCATACTGATTTTTGCCGCATTAAGCTACCTGGTACTGGATCTTGGAATCGAACAGCTCGAAATGGATCTTGAGCAGGAAACCGATAGTGTATATGACCAGCTAACTGACGATCTGCGTAGCAGTTCAAATATTCTTAACGGTTTTAATGCGTATTTACACACTGTAGACATTGTCGATTACAAAAACCTGGAAGGCTATTCGCGATCAATTCGCGAGCAATACCCGCATATTTATATGATGCAGTACCTGGTGCGCGTCAGCAACAATGAACGCGAGGCGTTTGTAGAAGCGCGCAAAAAAGAAGGCTATGTCACATACCGGGTGACAGAATTCGCCGACGGTGATGAACTAAAGCTAATACCCGCACGCGATCGGCATGTATATTATCCGCTGGTATTCATGGATCCACTCACAGTGAGGACGGCGGGCTTACTCGGGTTTGATGCCTACTCGCACCCTGTACTTCGCAGGGCAATCGATGACGCGATCATTTACGGTGAAAATCAGGCCACGTTTCCTTTCCGGCTTTATGAAGGCGGACTCGGTTACGCAATTATCAGCCCCGTCTATACTTCAGATGTTCTGCCTGAAGACAACTCACTAAAACGCGAGCTGGCCACTCGGCTGGTTGCAGTCATTATTCGCCTCGACAAGCTGATCGACAGCATCGATATCGGTGCACCCTACAGCATGTCACTTGCTTACCTCAATACCAGTGACAATTCATACCAGCAAATTTCACTCGGCGAAGATCCGGCCAAACAGAATAACGATACCCTGCTCCCGGTGTATTCTAATCAGCGCAGCTTTGCACACGCAGGACGTACTTTTAAATTAACACTCGAGCGGCAGGTGCAATGGACCGACTTCAACTATGAATGGATTGCATTTGCGCTGATTGCAACTGCCGCCATATCACTGCTGATATTTAATTTTATCCATTTACGCCTGGAAAGCGAACGTGATCGGCAGCTGGCACAGGCCGCTTTGTTTCGCGAAAAAGAACTCGCAGAAGTAACCCTGCACTCAATCGGCGAAGCAGTCATCACCACTGACCTCGATCAAAATATCAAATACATGAATCCGATTGCGTCACTGCTCACAGGCTGGAGCATCGATGAAGCGCTTCATCTTCCGCTGGAACATGTATTCAATCTTGTCAGTGAAGACAATCACCGTGAAGTTGACAGCATTGTCTATGACTGCCTGAAAAAGAACGAGACGATCAGCCTTGAAACCCCCACTCTATTGATCAGCAAAAATGGTGCTGAGTACGCCATTGAGAACTCGGCTGCGCCGATTTGCGATCACAGCGGAAACACGGTTGGATGTGTGCTCATATTTCGCAATGTAACTCACATTCGTAACATGTCGAAAAAAATGGAGTTTCAGGCGACACATGATTCGTTGACCGGGTTAATCAATCGTCGTGAGTTTGAACAACTACTGAAAAACGCAGTACAGAGTGCTCGCGAAGAGAATCACCAGCATGCACTGTGCTACCTTGACCTTGACCAGTTCAAGGTAGTAAATGATACCTGTGGACATATTGCAGGCGACCAGCTGTTACGTGAGCTTGCCAAGTTAATGCCGCACAGCATTCGCGCCAGCGACTGCCTGGCGCGCCTGGGTGGCGACGAGTTTGGTGTACTGATGTTTGACTGCCCACTCAAGCAGGCCGAAAAAGTCGCCGATTCACTGCGCACTGCAATCAAGGAGTTTCACTTTACCTGGGACAGGAAAACATTCGACATAGGCGTCAGCATTGGCCTGGTACCAATCAACAAGGACAGTGGCAGCCTGCAGGACATTTTGCGTTGTGCCGACTCATCGTGCTACATCGCCAAGGACCTGGGTCGTAACCGGGTACACGTGTATACACCTGATGATTATGAACTGGTCAAACGACATGGTGAAATGCAATGGTTGACACGTATCCAGAATGCGATTGATGAAAACCGTTTCCAGCTAGCCCTGCAGACCATACAGGCCACCCAGCCTGGCGACGAATTACCGCATAAAGAAATATTACTGCGCATGCAGGATCTTGAAGGCAATATCATCCCGCCGATGTCGTTTATTCCGGCTGCCGAACGCTATGACGTTATGTCCACCCTGGACCGCTGGGTCATTAATACCGCGTTTCAGATGATTGACCAAGAGCATCGACATAATAAGCGCGATTGCATTTACAACATCAACCTTTCGGGCCAGACACTATGTGACACTGAAATTCTCAACTACATTCGCAGCCAGGTCGACAAATATAACATTCCAGCTGAATACATATGTTTTGAAATCACTGAAACCGCGGTGATAGCCAACCTTTCGCTAGCAATAGATTTTATCAGCGCGATGAAACAGATTGGTTGCAAGTTCGCACTGGATGATTTTGGCAGTGGACTGAGCTCTTTTAGTTACCTGAAAAAACTCCCGGTGGATTTTTTAAAAATTGATGGCGAGTTCGTGCGCGACATACTGACTGACCCCATGGATCGCGCCATTGTAGCTGCGATCAATAATATCGGCCACGAAATGGGGTTGAAAACTGTGGCGGAATATGTCGAAAACGACAGCATTCACGCCCTGCTCAAAGACATCGGCGTGGATTATGTTCAGGGTTACGGTATCGACAAACCCCACCCGTGGTACAGCAGCGCGAATGTTGTGCCATTGAAAAAAATCCCGGGCAAGCCCTGATCAGCTAATCACACTCGCGGACAATTAGTTACAACCGGGCGATATCGAGTATTGCTTACGACGGCCCGAGCGCAAGCTGCTTGATTTCCTCTATCCTGTCGCGCATTAACGCGGCCTGTTCAAACTCAAGATTGTGCGCATGCTGCAGCATCTGGTCTTCCAGCGAATCAATTTCTTTCGCCAGCTGTGCCGCCGTCATGGTCTGATAATGCGCACGTGCATCTGCCACTTTCCGATTTTCCACTGTGCGCTTTGAAGCCCGACTGCCGTAACCCGCATCGAGCACATCCGCAATCTGTCGGCTGATACTTTTCGGTGTAATACCGTGTTCACGATTATAGGCTTCCTGTTTCGCGCGGCGTGTCAGGGTGATATCCATTGCCCGCTGAATCGAGCCGGTGACTTTATCCGCGTACAGTATCGCCAGGCCGTTCATGTTACGCGCGGTGCGACCGATACTTTGTATGAGCGAACGTTCCGATCGCAAAAAGCCTTCCTTGTCAGCATCGAGGATTGCGACCAGCGAGACTTCAGGCATATCCAGGCCTTCGCGCAACAGGTTGATGCCGACCAGCACGTCAAATTCTCCCAGCCTCAGATCACGAATAATTTCCACGCGTTCAACAGTGTCGATGTCCGAATGTAAATAACGTACCCGGACATCATGCTCAGCCAGGTAATTGGTCAGATCTTCAGCCATACGTTTTGTCAGCGTAAGAATTAACACGCGCTCGTTTTTAGGCACGCGTAAATTTATTTCAGACAACACGTCATCCACCTGGGTCGCCACCGGACGGATTTCGATTTGCGGATCGAGCAGCCCGGTGGGGCGCACCACCTGCTGTGCCACGGCATCGGATTTTTCTTCTTCGTAGGGGCCGGGCGTGGCCGAGACATACAACGTCTGCGGTGACAAGGCCTCAAATTCGCGGAACATGAGCGGGCGATTATCCAGCGCCGAAGGCAGGCGAAATCCGAAGTTGACCAGGTTTTCCTTGCGCGAGCGATCACCCTTGTACATCGCACCAAGCTGCGGAATGGTGACGTGACTTTCATCGATCACCAGCAGGGCATCGTCGGGCAAATAATCAAACAGACAGGGCGGTGGCTGGCCGGCTTCACGATTTGACAGGTAGCGCGAGTAGTTTTCGATGCCGCTGCAGTAGCCCAGCTCCTGCATCATCTCGATATCAAAACGTGTGCGCTGTTCGAGACGTTGTGCTTCCACCAGCTTGTCCATGCCGCGTAATTCTTCCAGCCGCAGCTTCAACTCATCGCGAATCAGGTCGATTGCGCGCACAATCACATCGCGCGGCGTGGCGTAATGCGTTTTAGGATGGATGGTGACGCGCGCCACCTTGCGCAGAATTTCGCCGGTCAGCGGATCAAAATAACTCAGGTTCTCGACTTCTTCATCGAACAGTTCGATGCGCACGGCTTCACGTTCCGAGTCGGCCGGGTGGATATCAATCACATCGCCGCGTACGCGGTAACAGCCGCGGCGCAATTCAACGTCGTTACGCCGGTATTGCAACTCGGCAAGTCGTCTCAAAATAGTGCGTTGATCGACAATATCACCGCGCACCAGGTGCAACAGCATCTGCAAATAAGACTCGGGATCACCCAGGCCGTAGATGGCAGATACGGTGGCAACGATAATGGTATCGTTGCGCTCCATCACCGCCTTGGTCGCCGAGAGCCGCATCTGCTCGATATGTTCGTTGACCGAGGCATCTTTCTCGATAAAGGTGTCACTCGCCGGCACATAGGCTTCGGGCTGGTAATAATCGTAATACGAAACGAAATATTCCACCGCGTTATTGGGAAAGAAGGCTTTCATTTCACCGTAAAACTGGGCTGCCAGGGTTTTGTTTGGCGCCAGCACCATGGTCGGCCTTTGCAGTTGCTGGATGACATTGGCAATGGTGAAGGTCTTGCCGGAACCGGTAACACCAAGCAATGTCTGCCGCGCGAGCCCGGCTTCGAGCCCTTCTACCAGGGTACGTATCGCCTCGGGTTGATCTCCGGCAGGTTGATAGTCAGTTTGAATTTCAAAACGGCGGGACATTGACTACAATAGGGCCTCTTTTGTTGCCTGAAATGGTTCGGGCAAATTACATCGGAAATCACACACCTTGAGCATTCAACCATCGAACCGCATCCAGCGGGTTAAACCTTCGCCAACACTGGCGGTGACCGCACTGGCCGGACAATTACGTGCCGAGGGCCGTGATGTCATCGGGCTCGCCGCGGGCGAACCGGATTTTGACACACCCGAGCATGTCAAACAGGCTGCAATCCGGGCGATCCACGACGGTCATACAAAATACACCGCTGTCGATGGCACCGCCGGGCTCAAACAGGCCATTATAAACAAGTTCGATAAGGAAAACGGCCTGCACTATGCTGCTGACCAGATCCTGGTGTCCGTCGGCGGCAAGCAGGTGTTCTACAACCTGGTGCAGGCCCTGCTCAATCCGGGTGATGAAGTCATTATCCCCGCGCCCTACTGGGTGTCCTACCCGGACATGGTCATGCTCGCCGATGGCGAACCGGTGATTGTCAGCGGCGATATCAAACAGGCATTTAAAATCAGTGCCGCACAACTCGAAGCCGCGATCACGAAAAAAACCCGGCTGGTCGTCATCAACAGCCCGTCAAACCCGTCTGGCAAGGCCTATACCCGCGCCGAGTTAAGCGCGCTGGCCGAGGTATTACTGCGTTATCCGGATATCGTGGTGGTGACTGACGATATCTACGAGCACATTGTCTGGACCGAAGAAGGC
>JBATHJ010000299.1:0-2366 GCA_049666625.1 Gammaproteobacteria bacterium
GCCCATAACGAAGCTGCCCGCGGGAATACGGACATAATCCAGTCCGCTGGTGCCATCGTGAAATGCGCCCGGCCCCGCTGCTGACAGGGCAACTGATAGCGGGACGATAACAGCCAGAAGAAACAGCCTGACCATGCTTGCCCGTAATGTGAATATGGTTTTCATGTACCTCTTGTTATGTGCGACAGGCGCAATATACCGGGGTTCTATCATGCAGGGTTTTACTCGTGTTACAAAGCGGTTAATCTGTTGGATTGTATAACTGGAGAAATGAATGTCTCGTGAAGTTGATGTGGCGATTATCGGCGCCGGCAGTGCCGGCCTGTTTGCGCTTTCGCAGGTACGCAAAAAAACCGGTAATTTTGTACTGATTGACGGTGGCGAACTCGGCACGACCTGCGCGCGCGTGGGCTGCATGCCCTCAAAAGTCCTGATCCAGGTGGCAGATGATTATCACCGTCGAAAAATCTTTGACCGTGAAGGTATTGTAGGCGGCGACGATTTAAGCCTGGACGTTGAAGCCGCGCTCGAGCATGTGCAGGACCTGCGCGATATGTTTGTCGACAGAACCCTGCAGGTGACAGATGGGCTGGAAGAAAACCAGTTTATTGCGGGTTATGCAAAATTTATTAATGCGACCACGCTCGAGGTCAACGGCGAACAGGTTCATGCAGGCCATATTATTATTGCCAGTGGAACCACGCCGATTGTGCCGCAGGCATGGCAGGAATTTGCTGACGATGTTTTAACCACCGACAATATTTTTGAACGTGACAGTCTGCCGGCGTCGATCGCGGTGATCGGGCTGGGGGCCATCGGGCTCGAGCTCGGCCAGGCATTGCATCACATGGGTGTGGCGGTGACGGCGATAGACCAGTTACAGAGCATCGCCCATCTGCAGGATGCGGTGGTTAATCAGCAGGCCATCGATATCATCGGTAAAGGTATGCCGTTATGGCTAGGCACACCTGCCAGCGCGCGCAAAGTTGAGGGTGGTATAGAAGTCAGCTGTGGCGATAAAAAAGTGGTGGTCGAAAAAATACTCGCCAGCCTCGGGCGCCGGCCAAACCTGGATAACATCGGGCTGGAAAATCTCGATGTGGCGTTAAACGATGCGGGTGTACCGCAGTACAATCCGTTAACCATGCAGCTGGGTGATCTTCCGGTATTTATTGCGGGCGATGTCAACCTGGATCTGGCGGTGTTGCACGAAGCCGGGCACGAAGGCCGGGTCGCAGGGTATAACGCGGTGCATCAACCGGTAGTGGCGTTCAAGCGCAAAACACCCATGACGATTACTTTTTGCGATCCCAATATTGCAACGGTCGGGTTGCAGCTCGACCAGCTCGATGCTGACAAAATTGCGATTGGTGAAATCCAGTTCGGCCCGGTCGGGCGTGCACTGATTCTTGCCAAAAACCGCGGTGTACTAAGAATATATGCCAATAAAACTGACGGCCTGTTGCTCGGCGCGGCTATGGTGTGTGTCAAGGGTGAAAACCTGGCCCACCTGCTTGCGTGGTCGATACAGCAGGGGCTGACAGTTTTTGATTTGCTCAGAATGCCGTTCTATCACCCGGTGATAGAAGAAGCCTTGCAGGCGGCCTTATATGATGTGTTGCCGCAGCTCGATACCAAACACGAAGTGGTCGAGCTGGAAGAAGTTTAACCCTGTTTGCGTTTGCGACCGATGGCGCCGAGCAGGCCGAGGCCGGATACAAACAGCAGTGCAGGCAGGGGCAGGGGTACTGCGCTCATTGCCTGGGTATGAAAACCGCCGACCAGTGAGAGTGCTGGTCGCGACGGATCACCGAAGAACACTCTGAATTCTTCAAGCGCAGCCTGGCTGTTTACCAGGCCAAAGTCATCAAGTTCGATCAATGCAACGGTCAGATTTCGAGTTGCAAAAGGATCAGTTACTGTCCAGGGTATGGGTGTAGTCTGAGGACTATAACTATTGGTAATGCCGTTAATCTGGATGCGAAAGGTATCATTGTCGCCAACGAAAAACAGCGCAAGATCATCACCCAGGCCGTTGTATACCGCACTGGTACCGGTAAAGCCCATATCCAGATAAGCAGCAGGATCAACACTGAGCACGTAAGTTGCCGGATCGGGATCGGTAAGATCTAATCTGATCTGGGTTAGATCGATAACGTCGGTTGCGACGGCGGATTTATAATTCAGGAAGTCGCCATTGGCCGCTGAAACATTATTGAGCAAATCTGCCAGCTCCACGCCGCCCACAGAAATTGCCTGCGCCGTCGATGACAGCATCGCCACTAGAATTCCAGAAATAATGTTCAGCTTTTTCATACGCAATACGCTCGATTAAAAACGGTCACCTGGACCACCTGGTGGTGCTG
>JBATHJ010000300.1:0-9623 GCA_049666625.1 Gammaproteobacteria bacterium
CACCATGTGAGAATGGCCTACTGTGTCGATGAAGACACTATCAACCTGGCGTTCGATCGCATAGAGCGCTATTTTACACCTTAAGCAAGCATTGCTGGCGCTCACGACCTTTCATATCATCGATTGACGCAACCGCGCCACTGAGACCAGACTTACCCGGCACAATTAAACAGCTTTTAAGCCCTGCAGGTTGTGGATGGGGCCAAACTTGCTATATTAGTGATACCCGTGCGCACCCCAGATCCTCCCGATCGACACACTGTTTACAGGATGAAGTCTAATGAGCGAACACACCGTTACCATTACCGACAATAAAACCGGAAAACAGATTGAGCTGCCTGTACTTGATCCTACACTCGGGCCACGGGCAGTCGACATTGGCCGGTTTTTCCGCGAGATGGGCTACTTCACCTATGACCCGGGGTTCCTCTCTACCGCCAGTTGCCAGAGTTCGCTGACTTACCTCGATGGCGACAATGGTGATCTGATGTATCGTGGTTACCCGATCGAGCAACTCGCAGAGAAAAGCAATTTTCTCGAAGTTGCCCACCTGATGTTGCATGGCGAGTTGCCGAACCGCAAGCAACAGAAAAGTTTTAACCGGATAATCGTCAAGCACACCATGCTGAACGAATCATTGAAACAGCTGTTCGGCGGTTTTTATCATGATGCGCACCCGATGGCGATCATGGTCGGGGTGGTCGGTTCCTTGTCCGCGTTCTATCACGACTCAACAGATATCAGCAATCCAAAACACCGCCAGATTGCCGCGCATCGAATGATTGCAAAAATGCCGACAATAGCGGCAGCAAGTTATAAACATTCCATTGGCGAACCCCAGGTCTATCCGGATAACTCACTCAGCTATACCGGTAACCTGCTCAACATGATGTTCTCGGTGCCCTGCGAGAAATACGTGGTTGACCCGATTGCAGAAAAGGCCCTCGACCTGATTTTTATATTACACATTGACCATGAACAAAACGCCAGCACCTCAACCGTTCGCCTTGCAGGCAGTTCTGGCGCTAATCCATTTGCGTGTATTGCATCGGGCATCGCAGCGTTGTGGGGCCCTGCCCATGGCGGCGCCAATGAAGCAGTACTATCCATGCTGAAAGAAATAGGTGATGTAAAAAATATTCCCAAATTTCTTGAACGTGCAAAAGATAAAAGCGACCCATTCAGACTTATGGGGTTCGGCCACCGGGTGTACAAGAACTATGACCCACGTGCACGCATCATTCGCGCCATGTGCCACGAGGTGCTAGCGAAACTGGGCAAGGATAATGACCCCATGTTTGAGCTTGCGTTGAAACTCGAGGAAATTGCATTAAGTGACGAATATTTTATACAGCGCAACCTGTACCCCAATGTCGATTTCTATTCCGGGCTGATCTACAAGGCGATTGGCATTCCCACCAACATGTTCACCGTGATGTTCGCCATTGCACGTACCGTAGGCTGGGTAGCACAATGGATGGAAATGATCGGAGAAGACAACCAGCGTATCGGAAGGCCGCGCCAGCTCTATGTCGGCCCCGCAAAGCGTGACTATGTCGATATCAAGAAACGCTAATAAAGAATTTTTAACGTGCACACGGAACTTGTGCAGTGCCAAAACCACAAACAACAGATAGCGATCAGATTGAAATACTTATTACTCAATTGCTCATTAAACTCTGCACTCAATCTGTCTTCTCTGAATGCACAACGCAACCTGGTGTTCGTCATGCAATACATACTACAGCTAAGTAAATTCTTTTTAATTAGCCTGGTGCTCACCGGCTGCAGTAGCACACCTTATAAATCCACACCAGCAAGCAATATCACGCTACATGACCCTGACACAAAATCAAAATTAATTTCTCAGCATCAAGAATGGAAAGGCACGCCATACAGGTACGGCGGCCTGAGCAAGCGTGGCGTCGACTGTTCGGGGTTTGTTTACCTGACCTATCGAAACAAATTTGATATTGACTTACCACGATCAACAGAACAACTGTCAAACACGGGCACAACTATTTCAAAATCCCAGTTAACTTCAGGAGACCTGGTATTTTTTAAAACGGGATTATCTAAAAGACACGTAGGCATTTACCTGGGAGACAGGAAGTTTCTTCATGCATCTACCAGCAAAGGCGTTACCATTTCAAACCTGAACAATGTCTACTGGCGCAAGAAGTACTGGAAGGCACAGCGTATCTGATACGCTTTTTAAAACCTTGTGCTGACGAGTACGCAGCCTGAATTTAAAGCTATAAAGCCGCGCATCAGGCTCATGCATTGCCAATCGCAAGCCAGCTGACCTCGACCTGGTACACGCGCGTATGCATCCAGGTCCTGATCACCAGCTTGAAGCCTTCGCGCGTTATATCTTCAACTGCCAGACCCAGTCGACCGGTATCGCGATTATCAATATCGAAGCCGGCAATTCCGGCGTGCACCAGCGGTATGTTCGAAAACGGGGTATTGAAGTGGACATAATGTTCATAACGACGCGGGCCGGGTTTTTTCTCGCCGATAAAATCCGCCAGCGTCCAGCCGGGAACGTACTGGTCGAGGGTAACGACTGCAGAACACATTGTTAGTGGGATAATGTCGTTACTCATGGAATCAAACCTCGTGCCTGTTTAATAGAATTCATTACTGGCAATCAAGAGTTATGCCAGAATTACCAGTGTAACTAAATGCCTGAACATACCGGGATATTTCATACCCGCTTTTTGCCAACACGACTACAGCGCACACAGCTGGTGCTTCAGCACCATAATGATTCACGCGACGCGACCGGCCGGTGACAGGCTGGTTCAGATATCACAGGGTGTATGATAGTGCATATTGACTGTTTCAAGATAAGTTTGTCTACCGGCTATCTCTATACTGGAGTCAACGCATGATGCCAGCCATTTCCCGGGTTCGCTCGACAGTTTTCCGTTTTGTCCAGGTCGAAGCTGGCGAAGGCCGCGCACTGCTGTGGTCATTTAGTTATTTCTTTGCGCTGTTGTGCAGCTATTACATTATTCGGCCGATGCGTGATGAAATGGGCATACTCGGCGGGGTCGAAAACCTGCAGTGGCTGTTTACCGGCACGCTGCTGGCGATGATCGCCATCGTACCCGCGTTTGGCTGGATCAGCTCACGTTTCCCGCGACGACAATTTTTGCCTTATGTGTATGGTTTTTTTATCAGCATGCTGCTGCTGTTTTATGTTTTGATGGGCGGCCAGCAAACGCCTGCCACTGTCGCGCGTGCGTTTTTCATCTGGACCAGCGTGTTTAACCTGTTCGTAGTGTCGGTGTTCTGGAGTTTTATGGCCGACATCTACAGCAACGCGCAGGCGCGTCGGCTGTTCGGTTTTATCGCCGCCGGCGGCACCGTCGGCGCCCTCGCCGGCCCGGCAATTGCTGCCCTGCTGGTGCAAACCATCGGCGCGCGCAACCTGCTGCTGGTCTCGGCGGTGTTCCTGTCGTGGGCCCTGCTCTGTATAGCCCGGCTGTCGAGCTGGTCGGATTCACATCCAGCCGATAAAAACCATGTCCCCGGCAATCAAAACGATACACGCATTGGCGGCGGCCTCTGGTCCGGCTTTACCCATGTCGTGCGCTCACCCTACCTGCTCGGCATCTGCCTGCTGATGTTGCTGTTTACTACGCTGGCAACGTTTCTGTATCTAATGCAGGCACAGATTGTGCGCGATGCATTCACTGACTCGGACCAGCGCACCGCGGTATTTGCCGCCATCGACCTGGCGGTGAATGCGCTTACCCTGCTATTGCAACTGTTCCTGACCAGCCGCCTGATCAGGTGGTTTGGAATTGCAGCCGTGCTGGCCATCATCCCGGTATTGCTCGCAGTGGGCTTCAGTGTGCTCGGGGTTGCACCCGTGTTGTCGGTATTAGTCGCTGTGCAGATCATTCGCCGCGCGGGCAATTACGCCATCATGCGCCCCGCGCGCGAAATGCTTTACGTGGTGCTAGAGCGTGAACAGAAGTACAAAGCCAAGAACTTTATTGATACAGTGGTGTATCGCAGCGGCGACGCCATCAGTGCCTGGGTGTATGCCGGCATGCGCGGCCTTGGCCTGGGACTGTCCTCGATCGCGCTGATTGCAGTGCCGCTGGCACTGGTATGGGCCTGGATTGCATTTGGCCTGGGCCGAAAACAGACACAGCTTGCAGAAACTAAATAACGCTGATGAGGTGCGCATTATGAAACACACAACACGTATAAGTCGTCGCCAGTTGCTGGAACTGGTCGCCGCGTTCAGCGCCGGGCTGATGTTACCCGGCACGACAGTTGCTGCAACCAGCCAGATTCGCAAGGCCATTCCCAAAACGGGTGAACAGCTGCCGGTTATCGGCATGGGTACTTCGCGCACCTTTGATGCCAGTGGTGACGACGAACTGATCGCCGAGCTGCATAAAGTCATGCAAACCTTTTTTGACATGGGCGGCGGCATGATCGATTCATCACCTATGTACGGCTCGGCCCAGCAGGTGATCGGGCAATTACTGCCCGGGGTTAAAAACCGGCAATCTTTATTTTCCGCCACCAAGGTCTGGACCGAGGGCAGGCAGGCCGGTATCGACCAGATGGAAGAATCCCGCAAGCAATGGGGCATCAGGCGGTTTGACCTGATGCAAATCCATAACCTGGTCGACTGGAAAACCCATCTCGAAACCCTGCAACAAATGAAAGCAGATAACAAGATTCGTTATATCGGTATCACTACCTCGCATGGTCGATCACACGATGTACTGAGCGATGTATTGCGCAAACACGATTTTGATTTTGTACAGCTCAGTTACAACATTGCAAACCGCGAAGTCGAATCTCCGTTACTATCGATCGCGCAGGACAGGGGCATTGCGGTCATCGTTAACCGCCCCTACCAGCGCGGCGACCTGTTCAAACATGTTAAAGGCAAACCCCTGCCTGCATGGGCGCAGGAATTTGACTGCAACAGCTGGGGCCAGTACTTTTTGAAATTCGTGGTGTCGCACCCGGCGGTGACCTGTGCGATACCGGCCACGACCAAAGTTAAACACCTGGCGGATAATATACAGGCCGGGTTTGGCAGATTACCTACAGAAAAACAACGCGCACAAATGCTGAGTTATTTTGAAGCGCTCTGATTCGCGACAGCCAGGCGGACATTCACCCGCCCTGATGAAACAGGTATCGATATGCCTGGAAACTGACAAAGCTGGCGCAAACCGCAAAGCCCATTAACGGAACCCAGACGGGCACACTGAATGCGTGATGTTTTTCGCCGCCAAGTTTAATGATCAACAGCGCCAGGTTTATCAGGCTAAACACCAGCAGGGTAATAAAACTGGTTATTTTTGCCAGGCTTAAAATCGGCAGGCATAACACCAGCACTAAAATTGCACCCGACACCAGTGCCGTTGCAATCACCGGCGTTCTGCTAACAGGGTGCACTCTGCCGAAAAATCGCGGAATCCAGCCCTGGTGGCTCATGCCATACAAAACGCGCGACGCCATCACTACCTGTACTAAAGCACCGTTGAGCACCGATAACACGCTGATCAGGGCAATTACCGTGGCGGGCCTGCCGGTTTGTTGTTCATAGATCATGACCAGCGGCGCATCACTTTGGGCAAGCGATTCTGGCGAGACGGACATCACACTGGCAGTAGATACCAGAAAATATAACACCGTGGTAACTACCAGCGATATAATGATTGCGCGCGGCAGGTTGATTTGTGGTTGAACGACTTCCTCGGCAACATTGACTATATCCTCAAACCCCACAAACGCATAAAAAGCAACAAACGCACCGGCCATCACTCCAATCCAGATACTGCTATCCGCGACGGGCAACAGGGTTTCAATCGAAGCAGGCGCCAGCAACAGGTTATTACGCGTTACCCAGAGAATAATCAACAAGCCAATGATTTCCAGAACAGTAAGCACGCTGGCGATTATGACCGACTGACCAATTCCCCATGCGACGATAATTCCCAGGGTGCTGATGACAAGCAGCTGGACCAAAATCGCCGGCAGCTCAAAAAAAACATTCAGATAACCGGTAAAACCGTGGACCAATGTAGCGGTCGACACCATGCCTATTGCAACAATCAAAAATCCCATCAGCATGGATAATTGCTGTTTGCCAAACGCCTGCTGAATATATACCGCCTCACCCGCGCTTTGTGGATAGCGTGACGACAGTTCCGCATAGGAAAATGCCGAGAATCCAGCCAGCAATGATGCGATTAAAAACGACAGCGGCGCAGCCATGCCTGCTTCGCCCGCCACCTTGCCCACGAGCACATAGATACCCGCGCCCAGTATCGTGCCAATGCCATAAAAGGTAACCAGGGTGAGCGACAGTGATCGCTGCAGGCCGGGCTCTATGCTGTGTTGCATAACATCAGTCTATCGGTAGCTATTGTTTAATTCGAGTCAAATTAGCAGGCAATTTACACTGCATCCGCCGGCGTTTTTCAGCTTCATTCCGGCGGATTACTGATGCCCCAGTCGATACTCGAATCATACGGCTTGTCGATGCTTGCAGGTTTCAGATAAACACTGAAGTTTCTCGATTGCTGTGACCGCGCCAGAAAAAATGTTATCCGGCCCGAAATTCGATAATCCCCGCCAGCAAGATCCAGATGACTGTAGACAATTTCGGTAGTCCAGAAGCCGTCGACGATGTTATTTGTAATACGCGCCGAGCGGTCTTCCAGCCTGGTGATTTTCCTGGTTAGCATATTGGTCATCGACAATCCGCTAATACCGATGCCCATCACTTCCCTGGTTTTTGTACGATATTGCAATGACAGTGAATTTCGATCCGGCTGATCAGGCATCAGAACCCTGAGCTCGCCCTTGTAAACCGGTATATCCGCGGCGACTGCATGCATGACTGGAATAAAGCACATGCTCGCAATCAAAACCAGGTTCCCGGTCACCCATTTAAACGGTCGCATTTCGGCCCTCCTGTTTTGGCAATTGACCATTCACTACCACCAGTCTCGTCATGATTCGCACTAAATACAAGCGCTATTATCCGGCCTGAATTTGTCGCAGCTATGCACTCATATTGTGCATGCTGTCGCGACAGGTATCCGGTGCGATTCGTGCTTCATGGAATCAGCACAAAATATGATATAGCTCGAATTTCATCTCGCATAAAATATAAAAAACCGTGGTAGAGTAATCCCACCTGCAAGGACATCATGTGAACCCAAGACCTGTACTGCTCGCCATTTTCGATGGCTTCGGACTCAACCCCAGCCGTGCGCATAACGCGTGGGCGCTGGCGCGCACGCCACACCTTGACCATTATTTTTCTTCCTATCCGCACACCGTGTTGCAGGCTTCGGGCAGAGCCGTGGGTTTACCCGACGGCCAGTTTGGCAATTCCGAAGTCGGCCACCTGACCCTGGGCTCGGGCCGCGTGCTCGAGCAGGACCTGATCCGCGTCGCCAACTCGATCTACGGCGGCAATTTCGAACAACTGCCTGCCTGGCAGGCGATTATCAATGGCGCAAAACGCCTGCACCTGGTTGGCCTGGTGTCGGACGGCGGCGTGCATTCACACATCGAACACCTGCACGGTATTTTGTCGCTGTTACGCAACACCAATATAGAACCGGTAATCCACATGATCACCGACGGGCGCGACACTGCGCCCAAAGCCGCGCTCAGTTACCTGGCAGACCTCGAAGAATCGCTCGCCAGCCTCGGCCGAGGATTTATCGCTACGGTCAGCGGGCGTTACAGCGCGATGGATCGCGCCAAACACTGGGACCGCACGCAGCGCGCCTGGCAGGCCATGGTGCTGGGCCAGGGCTTCACTGCCGAATCCCCGCGCGAAGCCATCGAGTCGGCCTATGCCCGCGGCGAAGGTGATGAGTTCATCCAGCCGACGGTCATGGTCGGCCACGGTGGCATTGCGCCTGACGAGCCAGTACTGTTTTTCAATTTTCGCAGCGACCGCGCACGCCAGCTGAGCGCCGCTTGCGGGCTGGAAAATTTCGACGGCTTTGATCGTGGCGGTATTCGCCTGAAAAATCTCGCCTGCATGACCGAGTACGATGCGACCTACCCGTTCCCGATACTGTTTCAACCCCAGATGCCGACCCAGGTGCTGGCCGAAGTCATCAGCGAAGCCGGGCTGGCGCAACTGCACTGCAGTGAAACCGAAAAATTCGCCCACGTAACCTATTTTTTCAATGGCGGCCGTGAACCACCGCATCCGCTGGAAGAGCGCATTATCGTGCCCTCACCCTCGGTGGCGACCTACGACATTCAACCTGAAATGAGTGCCGGCCAGATTGCCAATGAACTGATCGCTGCGATTGAAAGTGGCAAGTATTCATTCATCGTCACCAACTTCGCCAATGCCGACATGGTCGGGCACACCGCACGCCGTGAAGCTATTATCAAAGCGGTCGAAGCCATGGACCTGCAAAGCCACCGGGTATTTAAATCTGCGCTGGAACATAACTGGCGCATTATGCTCACCGCCGACCATGGAAACTGCGATGAAATGATCGACCCCAACACCGGCGAGGCCCATACTCAGCACACCCCCTACCCGGTGCCATTTCTGATCATGGGCGAAGGCCCGGTTAGACTCAGCACCGGTCGTGGCCTGGCAGACATTGCACCCACCGTGCTCGAACTGCTGGGCATACCGCAGCCGCAGGTCATGACCGGGCGCAGCGTTGTGCTGAAAAAAGGCCGGCTCTAAACGGAGACACCGATGACTAAAAAAACCCATGTTTCCGTGCTGGCACTCAACCCGGCCGTCGATATCAGCTACGAAATCCAGCAGCTGCTGGAATACCAGAAAGTGCGCGCCAGGCAGACCTGGTACCACCCCGGCGGCAACGGTATCAATGTAGCGCGCGCCCTCACCGAAATCGGCGTGCCGGCGAACTGTTGCAGCATCATTGGTGGCGAAAGCGGCGACCTGCTGCTCAACCTGCTGGGCGATACGCTCGGCGACAGGCACACATCGTTTCGCGTAACAGGCGAAACCCGCCTCAATACCACGATTTTGCAAACCAGTCCGCCCGGCCAGTATGAAGTCACCAGTGTCGGCCCCGAAATTTCCGCCGATGTATTAACAAAGGCATGCGACTGCCTGCTGGAAAAAACCGCAGACGGCATTGCCGTGCTAACCGGGCTGCTGCCGCCGGGCGTACCGGAAAACACCTATCGCACGATGGTCGAACGTATCAACAGGCAGGGCGGCAAGGCCGTGGTGGACAGCCACGGTGAAGCCCTGCAGCAGGCGATCGAAGCCAAACCCTGGATGGTGCGAGTGAATCGTTACATCCTTGAAATGCACATGAAACAGCGCGTGGACTCGGTGCAGGACGTTGCCACCACAGCGCGCAAAATCCAGCAGCAAGGTATCGAATACGTCTGCGTTACTTTAGGCGACCTCGGTGCGGTGCTGGTGACTGCTGATAACAGTTATCACTGTAACTCACCAAATGTGCATAAAATTTCCACAGTCGGCTGCGGCGACTCACTGGTCGCCGGCCTGATCGCCGCCGCGCGCAACGGCGAGACGCCCCAGCAAATGCTGCACTTCGGCATCAGCTGTGGTAGCGCTACTGCATCACATCCGGGCACAGAGT
>JBATHJ010000301.1:0-8948 GCA_049666625.1 Gammaproteobacteria bacterium
CTGTTGGGACGCCCGGGTTTGAGTAACATCGGGTGACCGCCGGCAATGAGGTTTTCACGGTATTCATTGGCGTGGGTTTCACCCGGCCCTTCGTACTGGCCAACAAACTCGCGGTCCACCGGTTTGCCGTTAACGTAGAGCACCTTGTTGTAATACGCGATGTGGTCACCCGGCAGGCCGACTACGCGTTTGATGTAATCCAGTGACGGATCGCGCGGATAACGAAAAACCATAACATCACCGCGCGCGGGCTCGCCGGTTTCAATCAGCTTGATGTTCAATACTGGCAGCCGTATGCCATAGGCAAACTTGTTGACCAGGATAAAATCACCGATATATAACGAAGGCAGCATTGATCCGGAGGGGATTCTAAACGGCTCAACGATAAAACCTCGCAACAGGAAAACAATCAGCAATACCGGGAAAAATGATTTTGAATATTCGACCAGCACAGGTTCTTTTCCGCCACGGCTGATCTCAACGCCCGTTGCCATTTCTGTACTCGCCTGCACCACGGCCTTGCGTTTGGGTGCCAGCAAAACGCTGTCAATCGCCCAGACGATACCGGTAAATACCACCCCGACGAACAAATAAAAAGAAAAATCGAACACCATCATGTCTGTTTAGCCCTTGTTACTGCCACCGTCAACCTTGAGTACCGCGAGGAAGGCTTCCTGCGGGATTTCCACCTTACCAAACTGTTTCATGCGTTTTTTGCCTTTTTTCTGCTTTTCAAGCAACTTGCGCTTGCGGCTGGCATCGCCACCATAACACTTGGCAGTGACATTTTTACGCAATGCCTTCACATTTGTGCGCGCGATGATAGTGCGCCCGATCGCCGCCTGGATCGCAACATCGAACATCTGGCGAGGTATCAGTTCACGCATTTTTTCCGCCACATCACGGCCTCGACGCGTGCTCAACTCACGGTGCGTGATGATCGACAGCGCATCGACGCGTTCATTATTGATAAGAATATCCACTTTCACCAGGTCGGCAACCTGAAACCGCGCAAACTCATAATCAAACGAGGCATAGCCCCTGCTCACTGATTTTAGACGATCAAAAAAATCCAGCACAACTTCACTCAGCGGCAGCTCGTAATTCAGTGATACCTGGCTGCCCATGTATTGCATATTTTTCTGTACACCGCGTTTTTCGATACACAGGGCAATCACATTGCCGAGGTATTCCTGCGGCACCAGGATATTGGTGTTGATGATCGGCTCGCGTATTTCTGCGATAAAATTCGGCTCCGGCAGGTCCGCCGGGTTGTGGATCTCGAAGACTTCGTCTTTGGTGTTCAGGATCTGGTAGACCACGGTCGGTGCCGTGGTGATCAGGTCAAGATCGTATTCACGTTCCAGCCGTTGCTGGATGATTTCCATGTGCAACATGCCGAGGAAACCAATGCGAAAGCCCAGCCCCAGCGCGGAAGAATTTTCCGGCTCGTATTTCAGCGAAGCATCGTTCAGGGTCAGCTTGTCGAGCGAATCTCGAAAATCATTGTAGTCATCTGCATTCACCGGAAACATGCCGGCAAACACGCGCGGCTGTACTTCCTTGAAACCGGCCAGCGCAGCAGCAGCAGGATTATCCACCAGGGTAATGGTGTCACCAACTTTGGCGGAGTCGATGTCTTTCATGCTGGCGATAATATAACCCACCTGGCCTGCACTGAGTTCCGGGGTGTCGAGGCGCTTGGGGGTGAACACACCCACCTTGTCGACCTGGAACGCGCGCTTGCTCGACATCACCTGCATTTTCTGCTTTGGCCTGAGCGAACCGTTCTTGACCCGCACCAGGATGATCACGCCGACATAGGAATCAAACCAGGAATCGATAATCAGTGCCTGCAACGGCGCGGCGCGATCGCCCTGCGGCGGCGGCACCAGCGTGACCAGCTGTTCTATCAGTTCGTGCACCCCGAGACCGGTCTTGGCGCTGACATGACAGGCCGCACCGGCTTCGATGCCGATGATTTCTTCGATTTCGTTTACCACGCGCTCGGGGTCTGCGGCCGGCAGGTCGATTTTGTTCAGCACCGGGATCACTTCCAGCCCCTGTTCAATCGCGGTGTAACAATTGGCGACGGATTGTGCCTCGACACCCTGCGAGGCATCGACTACCAGCAGCGCACCTTCACAGGCAGCCAGTGAGCGCGAGACCTCGTAGGAAAAATCCACATGGCCGGGGGTGTCAATAAAATTGAGCTGATAAACATGGCCATCGTCGGCTTTATAATTGAGCGTGACACTTTGTGCCTTGATCGTGATGCCGCGCTCACGCTCGATGTCCATCGAGTCCAGCACCTGCTCCTGCATTTCACGCTTGGTCAGGCCTTCGCAGGTTTGTATCAGGCGATCGGCCAGGGTCGACTTGCCATGATCGATATGGGCAATAATCGAAAAATTGCGAATGTATTTCATCGCTGTGTCAGTCATCGACGTGTTCGCTCAGCGCCTGTTGTAAGGCATGTGGGTTCAGGAAATATTCACAAATAAGACTGTCTGCCAGCATCAGCACCGGGACACGCGCGCCATAGGCCTGTTCAAGTTCGGCATTATCATCGATAACCACTGAAGCTACAGAAAATGACCATTCGGGCGCCAGCTCAGCCAGTGCCCGGGCCATGTCTTCACACAGGTGGCAGCCGGAGCGGGTGTAGAGTGTTAACTGCACAGCCATGCTGAGGCTTACCCATGTTGAAAACCTGTTATATCGCAGACAGAAAAAAACCGGCATCTGCCGGTGTCGGCAGCGCTTGTCCGCGCGCCGTCGGGGTGGATTCTAGCATGATCCACAGCAGGCTATCAGCTTAACTCAGGGTCAGTTTCTTGCGCAGCACCACCGGGGTGAGCAGTTGCTGACTGCGGCGTCCGGCAAATTTGTTGCGCACCGCGAGCATGGCGAGCACCAGGCCGGCAAGCGCCGCCAGCGCTGTCAGCAGATCAGCTGACAGGCCCTGCGCACTCAGCCAAACCGGGTCCAGCAGGGCATCTGCCAGCAAGGCCGCCAGGATCATGCACACCAGGGGGAAAAGATAGACCAGCAGCGAACCGTTCAGCATCGCCTGTTCAGACAGGCCGACAATGACTTCATCACCAATGCGGGCATTGAGTGAATTTTGCGCATGAAAGCGGGTCATCTTGCGCCCGACATGCTCGGCCAGTAACGCGGTGCCGCAACCTTTTTTGGCAGTACAGCTCTGGCAGGATGTTTTAATTTCGGCTTCGAGCACTAACTGCGTGCCTTCTATGCCGACAACACGGGCGGATTCTTCAATCATTGCCGGATTGCAGCAAGGCTTTGCCCTGTCGCGTATTGTTGGCAATCTGTAATACGGTGGATGCCGGCACTTCGCCCATGACGGTGACATAGTGCTCGCCCACCCGTGTGCCGTAGGCATTGAGTGCGCCCATGGATGAAGCGCCGTCAAGATGGCGATAACCGCTTTCATCCTGTTCGATGAACACGGACACTGATGCCAGTCCGTCTGAATAGACCATGTGCAGTGAGTCCTTGTCGGCATGCTCCCGGCTCATACTCTGCATCAGCATAAATCCCTGGGGCAGCTTCGATACGGTCCAGTCGCTGCTTTCTACCGATTTTCGCTGACGATCGAGCTGTAGCAGGGTATAGCTTTCATCATAGAGCTGTGAAAATGCCGCCCCGGGCAAATTATCCGTGTACTCCAGCGAGGTGAACATCATTTGCTCGATCACCGCGCCGGTTTCATTGAGCAAATTACATTTGAGTAACACGCCGGTTTTATCATCTATCCAGTAGCGATAACCGTAACGAAAATTATCCGTGGGCTGAACATCGATGACAATTGTCTCCAGGTCGGCTACGCGATCATTGTCGAGTTGCTTGATATGGTAATACTGGCTGAGCTTGTCGATATTTTCCGGCAATCTGGGGTGCAATGAGGACTTGCCGTGCGCTTCGCTGATCGTAACAAGCTTGCGCTCGGGGTAGATCGACATGACTTTATTATTGTTGCGTACGATTGTACGGCTTTCACCATTCAGTGCTTCGATGCTTTCCCACACACCGCGTTCATCCGCGCCGTGCTCGACCCGCATCGCCATTAGCTCATCTGATTTACGCAGAATAAAAATGCCCTGGTAATTCAGAGCATCATCGGCGGCAGCCATTTTTCTGAGCAGGGCCGAGAGATCATGGTCGGCCAGCGCGGTGGTGCTATATAACAGCAGCCCCAGCACCGAGCCAAGCGTCCGCACTAACGAGGCCGGTTTATAGATACAGAAATGCAAAAATTTCAGCTGGGCGATCATCAAAGCACCAGTCAAAAAAGTTTACTTTGATTCATAACTAACTGCACGTGCATAGGGCAGCCTGCCCTGCATGGTGTCGCGTGCCGCCGATTCAGAATGCTCACTCAGGTAGGTATTGAGGTTTGCGACCGAACGCGCTTTTTCACTCGCAGGTCGCGCCGCCAGCACAGGCTGGACTACGGGCACTGGTGTCACCGCCACGGATGTTGCGCCGGCATCAGTTTTAGTCGCGACAACAGAATTCGCGGGCGTCTGCTCATTGGTAACCGCCATCACCATCACCAGCGCGACTGAAGCAGCTATTGCCATGCCGCCGACTGGACGCCACCAGTATGCGACCGGGCGGCGAGACGTTACAGCTGTCACGATTTTGTTCATGCCGAAGGTTTCTTCCTGCAGAACTGCGACACGTACACTGTGGCCAACATCGATCATGTCAGCATCTTCAAGATCGCCGCGCATGGCAGCGCCAATCAGATGATAGCGGCTCGATGTTGAAAATTCGGCTGCCTCAACGTCTGGCTTCAGGCGATGAATCTCTTCATCACTCAGCTCACCATCGAGACAGGCCGATAATTGTTGTTTATATTCACTCATAACATTAGCTCTGTAGACTTTATAGCCTAAAAATTTTTGAAAACCCTAACTTGCCACTTCCTCGACGCTATGACTACTGGCGTCGAGCAAAGGTTCCAGTTTGCCGTCAATGGCTTCACGAGCGCGAAAAATACGCGAACGAACGGTACCAATCGGGCAATCCATGACCTGCGCAATCTCCTCGTAGCTCAGGCCTTCCATCTCGCGTAGCGTAATCGCTTCACGCAGGTCTGGCGGCAATTCCTCAACTGCGCGGTTCACCGTGTGCCGAATCTCGTTTGCCAGAAGTTCGCGCTCGGGGGTGGCATATTCTTTCAGCCATTCACTGGCGCCATAATCTTCGGCATCCTGTATTTCGATACTGCTGGACGGGTTCTTGCGCCCCATCGCCACCAGGTGGTTCTTGGCAGTATTTATCGCAATACGGTAAATCCAGGTATAGAACGCGCTTTCGCCCCGGAAATTCCCCAGCGCGCGATACGCCTTGATGAAGGTTTCCTGCACAACATCCGGCACATCGGCTGGATTACGCACAAAACGCGCTACCAGCTTGGCGAGGCGTGTCTGATACTTCAGAACAAGCAGATCAAATGCTTTTTTATCGCCTTGTTGTACGCGCTCTACCAGCGCCTGATCGTTTTCGCGTTCGCCCATCCAGGCCGGTCCTCCTGAGACGCTCCATTGTCTGCTTCGTGTGACATCAACTTATGGTATAAGTTCTTGAATTTGAGCATGCAATCGTACGTCAGTCGACGTAGAATCATAGCCCCTGATTGCGCGACAAACATACCCGATTCACACACAGAATGACAGTAGCCCATCAGCATGATGTCCTGATTATCGGCGGCGGAGCCGCCGGACTGAGCCTTGCGCTGCGCCTGGCAGATCATGCCTCGGTCGCAATCATCACCAAGGGCCCACTCAAGGAAGGCAGCACTTACTATGCACAGGGCGGTATTTCCGCCGTGCTCGGAACACAAGACTCGTTCGAATCACACATTGATGACACCCTGAAAGCCGGTGCCGGGCTGTGCAAGCGCGAAACTGTCGAATTTGTCGTGCGTAACGCGCCGGGCAACATCAGATGGCTGCAACAGCTTGGAGTTCCCTTCAGCAGCGAGACTTTTCAGGCCGGTGATCGCGAACCCCACCTCACGCGTGAAGGTGGCCACAGCCATCGCCGGGTGATACACGCCGCCGATGCCACCGGCAAGGCACTCTCGGACACCCTGGTCAACCATGCCCGGCATCACAAATCCATCACCTGTTTTGACGAGCATATCGTGGTCGACCTGATCACCGGCGCAAAACAGGGCCTCAAGCACAACCGCTGCATCGGCGCCTATGTCCTCAATAAAAAAACCGGCCATGTAGAAAGCTTCAATGCCCGCATCGTGGTGCTGGCAACAGGCGGTGCCAGCAAGGTCTACCTTTATACCAGCAATCCCGATACCGCTACCGGCGACGGTATCGCCATGGCCTGGCGCGCCGGCTGCAAGGTCAGCAACATGGAATTCAACCAGTTTCACCCGACCTGTTTGTACCACCCCGAGGCAAAATCTTTTCTGATTTCTGAAGCTGTGCGCGGTGAAGGCGGCAAATTGTTGCTGCCCAGCGGCGAACGCTTTATGAAACGCTTTGATGCGCGCGGTGAACTGGCGCCGCGCGATATCGTGGCGCGCGCTATCGACCATGAAATGAAACGTCTCGGTACGCCCTGCATGTACCTCGATATCAGCCATCGCTCGGCGGCGTTTATCGCCTCGCATTTCCCGACCATCCATGCGCGCTGCCTGGAGCTGGGACTCGATATCACCAGGCAGCCCATCCCGGTGGTGCCCGCCGCGCATTACACCTGTGGCGGCGTGGTCACCGACCTGAATGGCCAGACCAACATCGAAGCCCTGTATGCCATCGGTGAGACGGCACAGACGGGCCTGCACGGCGCCAATCGCCTCGCCAGCAATTCATTGCTCGAGTGCCTGGTATTTGCCGAAGCGGCCAGTGAACACATCATTTCACGACTCGAGAGTTCGACCGAAACCAGCCGCATCAAACCCTGGGATGAAAGCCGGGTTACCGATTCGGATGAAGAAGTCGTGGTCTCGCACAACTGGGACGAACTGCGCCGCTTTATGTGGGACTACGTCGGTATCGTACGCACCAACAAACGACTGGAACGCGCGATGCGACGCATCCAGTTATTGCAGCACGAAATCAATGAATACTACAGTAACTTCCGCATCACCAGCGACCTGCTCGAACTGCGTAACCTGGCGCTGGTCGCCGAGCTGATCGTGCGCTGTGCGATGCAACGCAAAGAAAGCCGCGGCCTGCATTTCTCGCTTGATTACCCGCAGGCCGATGAAAACAGTATCGGCGTCAACACCGTGCTGACGCCTGAACAGGTGACCCGCAAAGAAAAAATAAAGTTAATTAAATGAGAGCGTGATGCCACACAGAAAACTGATACTGGAGCCAGACGAAGTCGAGCAGCTGCGCAGCGAGAACCATGTTGCGATTATTGACTTGTGCTCAGCCGCACAATACGTCTCGGCGCATATTCCAGAAGCGCATTACCTGCCTTACCAGCACATCGTTCGCGCTAAAAAACCCGTCATGGGCCTGTTGCCGGATGCCGCGGTATTCTCGCGACTGTTGTCCAACCTGGGCGTCGACGAAAACACGCATATTATCGCCTACGACGATGAAGGCGGCGGTTGTGCCTCGCGACTGGTGTGGACCCTGAAAGTGTTCGGGCATACTAAAGCCTCGATCATCAACGGCGGCATCATCAGCTGGATTAACGAAGCCCACGAAGTCAGCGTACTACCGCCGGTAAGTAGTCCTTTCAATGCATATTCGCTTACCACCACCAGCAACGAAACAGTGGACACAGATTACATCCGGCAACACCTGGGCAATGCTGCCACTGCGCTGCTGGATGCACGCACCGCAGCAGAATATTCTGGCGCGAAAAAACTCGCAGAAAAAGCCGGCCACATTCCCGGGGCAAAATTTTTTGAATGGACAGACGCCATGGACAGAAACCGAAATATGCGCCTGCTACCAGACGAACAGATACAGCAAAAACTCGATGAACTCGGTTTAACCCCGGATAAAGAAATTATCTGTTACTGCCAGTCACATCACCGCTCGGCATTTTCGTGGGTAATGCTGAAGCACCTTGGTTACACAAATGTTAAAGGTTACCCGGGCTCATGGTCTGACTGGGGCAACCGCGCTGATACGCCGGTAGAAATCTGATAATAGGTTACACTCCTTTAGAGGCAGCGCACCCGCAGGACGTTGCAGGCAATCCAGGGAGACATACATGAGAAACCTGCTCATTATCATATTACTGGCCGGTGGCGGCTATCAGCTCTACAGCAAGTTCTACATGCATGGCCCTTCCGCATTTGATGACAACGGCAATCCGCGCACCCTGATTTTCACAGTTAACGGCTGTAAACCGTGCACCGACGCAAGCGCGCACCTCAAAACCCGAAAAATAGCTTTCGAGGAAATAAACGTTTCCGAAGGTGAAGAGCAGATGAACGCCGCCAGAGAATTTGGCGTCAGGCAATACCCGTTTATTATCTCGGGAAATCTTCACACTACGGGCTTTTACGATTCAGAACTGACAGGCATGCTTGCAACTGTTTACGGCCCGGGCATACTCAGCAGCAAAGAAAAAAAGCTGATGCAGGACAACTTCAATGCTGACGGCACAGCGAAGACAATTATGTATTCCACACAAACCTGCGGTTACTGCGTCAAGGCTCGCGATTTATTTAATGCTGAAGGCGTGGATTTTGTTGAGCTGGATATCAAAAAAAGCGCAAGCGCCAAACGAAAATTCGACGCCCTGAAAGGCTCAGGCACACCGCTGATATTTATTGGTTACCATCGGATTAATGGCTATAACAAAAGCAAGATCCTGGATACTCTAAAATCACAAAAAATATAAACTGCTGCTCATTTGTAGTGACCCTCATCTGATATGACAATTAGAAAATTAAATTCCGATATCGCCTGACAATCGCAGCG
>JBATHJ010000302.1:0-1747 GCA_049666625.1 Gammaproteobacteria bacterium
ATTCATGGCTGCGCACGAAATTTAACAGCATGGCAAAACCATTCATGAAAAGTGGCTTTACGAAACTTGGGCATCATTCAGTGCCTGAAGATGATGTGCAAATGTTTTCAGGAATTAAGCCTTTTTAAATAATACACGGAAATTACACGGAAATTAAAGGGGACGTAGCGATTATTTTTTGACCATTCCTACGTTTCGCCACATTACGCAATTCTGGGGACATAATTCTGGGGACACAATACTTAATTGTTATTGATATCAACACAGTTTCTCATAATTAAGTATTGTGTCCCCAGAATCGAGAGCAGGGTTGCTTACTTGAGGGCAACAGTCAGTCATGCAAAGATAACGGCAGGCGTCCGCTGCCTCCAAAAAATTAGACTAATCAAGAATGCCTGACAAGTTTGTCCATTTGACGTTTTGGTCTGCGCTCCGTTTTGGGGTGGCCTGAAGGCAAATGGATCGGTACACAGTAATCACTGATATTAAAGAAATCTGTGTTCCGGCCCTGGATTCCAATGAGAATGAATTATTTAACCCTGTCGTGAGGTCTTTTTTCAATGAATAGTGATATTTCTAAACAACTATATGATGCAGAACCAGATTCACCTTTATATGTCGCCATAAACCGCGTCCTGGTGAAAAATGACCCTAATCTAATGTCTATGATGAAGCAGGCCAGCTCCAAGATGTGTTTAACAACAGCATTAACACCTGGCTTCAAGGGTTTCGATCTCATGAAACAGCTTGGCGCATGTCCCATGGGTATGCGCTGGGGAGCAAGTACGGACATGGGTTCGGGGTTGTCGCATATCTGGATAGATCAAATGACTTACTGGGATTCGGTGGAAGCGCATGAGCTTTTTCATGAAACATTCGAAGATGTAGTCGTCGATACATGCGCCCGGTGTGGAGAAGTTTTACTTGAAGGCCCGGAAGAACCTGTATTTAGAATCGTGCATAGTCACTTACCGAAACTGATTTCGAGTAATCAGTGGCAAAAGAAAAATGCTGCGGGTGATGCCAGTAGCTACGCTATCGACACCGGTGAAACAGTCACCGTGATGGCCACACACAAAATTCGACCAGGGAAGGAGCAGGAGTTTGAAGAGGGTGAAATCCAGAGCATGAATCTGCTTATGGAGTCACCCGGCATGGTTGGTTTTCAAATACTTAAGCGCATAGGATTATCCACTCTTGGTAGTGGCCATGCCACGGTCGAATCGATGTTTGAGGATTTAAAAGACAGCTCGGGCAGCAAGCTAAAGCGCACCGCCGAGGTATGGGAGGGCTATACCGTTCCTGCTGAGTATCTTGTAATGGTCGAGTGGGAAAGCCTGCAATACGCACAGGGCAATATGCCGCATGTAAACGTAAAGCCCGAGATTTTGCAGGTGCATGGAACAAAAGTGTTGAACAATTGCCTGCACATGCCAATAGTACGCATGTCGGACTCAATGTTCAGAGAACAAACCAATCGTGAGGTGTTAAACGGAATTAATAAGGGCGCGTAGCGATTAAAAGTCAGCCAAAATTAAAGGGGACGTAGCGATTATTTTTTAACCAGTCTTTCTGTTCGAACTGCTCTGTCTAATGATAAAGAGGATGTTACCCTTTAACCCTGCTTGTTAAGATAGATAGTGTGGAAATACATCAAATAAAACGCGGTGACTCAGAACTCCAGCGGCCCGTTAATGAACAGGAATTACGCTTGCAGCTAAATTATGAGCTGTCTGGCGAAACAATT
>JBATHJ010000303.1:0-1863 GCA_049666625.1 Gammaproteobacteria bacterium
GGTGAAAACCTCGAACAGGCTTACATGAACTGTGTTAGTACGGTGGTGTTGGAAGAATAAAAAATTAGTTATCCACGGATGAACGCAGATGAACACAGATAAAAACTAATTTACGTTGTAAAAAACCATGCGCCGCAGGCGCAATACAAACATCCGCGTTTATCTGCGTTCATCCGCGGATAATTATTCTTTAATATTTGTAATTAATACCATCAAGCCTCAAGTTCAAGCTCCTTAATTTTTCGGGTCAAAGTATTTCGTCCCCAGCCTAGTAACTTGCTGGCGTCGTTTTTCTTGCCGCGGGTTTGTTTGAGTGCGGCCTTGATTAATATGGTTTCTACCTGGGGCATGACATCGGAGATAATGTCAGACTTGCCGGACGCCAGTATCTGTTCGATCTGGCGTTGCATTGACTCCTGCCAGCTGGCAGCGGTTTGCATTGCGCCGGTGCTGCCTGCAAGCATGTCGGCGGGCAGGTCAGACAGGTGTATGCTCTGGCCCGAAGTCATCACCGCAAGCCAGTGACAGGTGTTTTCCAGCTGGCGCACATTGCCCGGCCAGTCGAGGGTCGATAAATAATCTTCAACTTCGGGCAGTAACTTTTTAGGGCCCATGCCCAGTTGTTCAGTGGCGCGCTGCAGAAACAGACGCAGTAGCGCGGGAATATCTTCACGCCGCTCGCGCAGTGCCGGCAACTGGATACGAATAACATTTAAGCGATGATATAAATCCTCGCGGAACAAACCCTGCTTAACGCGTTCTTCAAGATTTTGATGCGTGGCTGCAACAACGCGTACATCGACCTTGATAGGCGTGTGTCCACCGACTTTATAAAACACACCGTCAGATAGTACGCGTAATAAGCGTGTTTGCAGTTCAGCAGGCATGTCGCCGATTTCATCAAGAAATAAAGTCCCGCCATCAGCCTGTTCGAAGCGGCCTTTGCGCTGTGCCTGCGCGCCGGTAAAGGCGCCTTTTTCGTGGCCGAAGAGTTCAGACTCGAGCAGGTCTTTTGGGATCGCCGCGGTGTTAATAGCAATAAACGCATTGTCGGAACGTGGACTGTGTTTATGCAGTGACAATGCCACCAGTTCTTTACCGGTGCCGGATTCACCGGTAATGAGTACGTTGATATTTGATTTTGATAATCGGCCGATTGCGCGAAACACTTCCTGCATTGACGGTGCTTCACCGATTATTTCTGGCATGTTCTGTTTCAAATCAGTTTTTGCGGTAGATTCCTGTTTTTTCGCGGCTGCACGCTGTGCCAGTGAAACCGCATCATCAATATCAAACGGCTTGGGCAGGTACTCAAATGCACCGCCCTCATAGGCAGATACAGCGCTATCAAGGTCGGTATGCGCGGTCATGATAATCACGGGTATTTCCGGCCAGGATTGTGACAGTGCCTTGAGCAAACTCAGGCCATCCATTCCGGGCATGCGAATGTCAGTAATAATGACATCGGGTTCTGCATGTTGTAGTTGTTCAACAACGCCGTCGGCCCTGTCAAAGCTGGTGACATTCATGCTGGCATTCTCCAGGGCTTTTTGCAGTACCCAGCGAATGGAATCATCATCGTCGATGACCCAGACATTAATCGTTTTACTCATGTCCGTTCTCCAGTGGTATCAACAGGCTAAACATCGTTTGACCAGGTTCGCTCTGGCAATCTATAAGGCCACCGTGTTGATGTATGAGTGATTGTGCAATTGAAAGCCCAAGCCCGGTGCCTTCGGCACGGCCGGTAATCATGGGCAGGAATATTTTTTCGCGAATGTCATCGGGGATGCCTTCGCCATTATCAATAATGTCGATTTGTGCGACCAGCGGGTAACTATGGTGGCCGATGGCATAGTGTCG
>JBATHJ010000304.1:0-5861 GCA_049666625.1 Gammaproteobacteria bacterium
GGCCTACACCCGCGCCGAGTTGAGCGCACTGGCCGAGGTGCTATTGCGTTATCCGGACATCGTGGTGATCACTGACGACATCTATGAACACATTGTCTGGACCGACGAAGGCTTTAACAATATTCTGAATGTCTGTCCTGAACTGCAGGCGCGCACCCTGGTACTGAATGGCGTCTCCAAGGCCTATTCGATGACCGGCTGGCGCATCGGCTATGCCGGCGGTCCGGCAGAGCTCATCAAGGGGATGAAAAAAGTCCAGTCACAGAGCACGTCTAATCCCTGTTCGATTGCACAATATGCAGCGCAGGCCGCTCTCGAAGGCGACCAGGACTTCCTCAAGCAGATGTGTGATGTGTTTAAACAGCGCCACGATTATGTGTACAACCGCCTGCTCGCCATGCCAGGGGTCGAATGCCTGGCCAGTGACGGCACCTTCTACAGCTTTCCTTCGTTTCAGGGCGTGATTGATCGCATGACCGGGATCAATAACGATATCGAGCTTGCACAACTGCTGCTGGAAAAAGCCGAGGTCGCACTCGTGCCGGGCTCTGCCTTCGGTGCTGATGGCCATTTACGACTGTCGTTTGCCACATCTATGGAAAACCTGGAAAAAGCGCTCGACAGAATAGCAAAAACCATCGACTGAAGCGCAGTATAAGCCTTCAAAAGCATTGACCCTGCGAGGCCAAATCGGTAGCATACCGCCCTTCCATGAAGCGGCGTAAGCCGGCTACGGAACTCTTCCTCGATAGCTCAGTTGGTAGAGCAACGGACTGTTAATCCGTTTGTCCCTGGTTCGAGCCCAGGTCGAGGAGCCAATTTCCTGTTCAGATCGACCTGCCTGACAGGCAGGTCGCTCAAAAAATATTTTTCCAGCTCGCTGAACTTTTCCTGCTTTCAAAGGCTCGAAGTGTACAGTTTCATGTGTATACAGGAGTGACAGCTCAAATTTCTGGTGATTGAGCGATTCTCAAAGAGAGTAAAGGGGGCGTATGCCCCCTTTTTTTTGCCTGAAATAAACCTGCGCAATAGCTAACTGCCGGCCGTCGACATCACCAGCTGCACGATTCCCCAGACACCCAGTACGAACAGCACCAGGAAAATAATACCGGCATAGATGAAGGTCGAGGCTTTGCCGTGGGTGAAGTCACGCTCGCGATTTTTGTTGTTCTGCACCCCGAACCAGCCTGCGAACAGACTTGCAATAATGGTGAATACAGTCACCTTGCTGTGCTTGTCAGCTTCGTCGTTCATGTCATCTGCCAGTGCTGGTTAAAAAGCTCTTTATATTAGCTTTTTCTAATATTTTATTCAATCACACCCGGCTGAACTTCGCCAGAAATGCGCGGAATTCATCCGCCAGTTCTTCATGCATCAGCGCAAACTCGACCGTGGCTTCGAGGTATCCCAGTTTGCTGCCGCAGTCATAGCGCTTGCCCTCGAAGCTGTAGGCGTATATCTCTTCTTCAGCGCGCAAGGCTGCAATTGCATCCGTGAGCTGGATCTCGCCGCCGGCACCACGCTGCGTGGTTTTGAGTTTTTCCATGATGCCAGGCGTGAGAATATAACGCCCGACCACGGCCTGGTCAGAGGGCGTTTCCAGTGGCGAGGGTTTTTCGATAATTTCATCCACCAGCGACAGCCGGTCTTCGACCTTCGGCCCCGCCACCATGCCGTACTTGCTGCTGTCTTCGCGCGCCACCGTCTGGGTGCCGATTATGGACGCCTGTCTGCGCTCGAATACCTCGACCATTTGCTGCATGCAATTTTTGCCCTCATTGTAAATCAGGTCATCAGGCAGAATCACGGCAAAGGGCTCGTTGCCCACCGCCGGTTCTGCGCAGAGCACAGCATGGCCCAGCCCCAGGGCTTCTGACTGGCGAATAAATACGCATTGCACATTTTCCGGCACGATGTCCTGCACCACCTTCAGCATATCGGTTTTCTTGCGCAGCGCCAGCTCGGTTTCAAGCTCATACGCCTTGTCGAAGTGATCAATAATCGAATTCTTGGTTCTACCGACAATGAAGACCAGCTTGGTCAAACCGGCGGCCACCGCTTCTTCGGCAGCATACTGGATCAGCGGTTTATCGACGATAGTGAGCATCTCCTTGGCCACTGATTTAGTTGCAGGCAAAAAGCGCGTACCCAGCCCGGCGACAGGGAAAACGGCAGTTCTGATTTTAGTCATTGATAATCCTTATAGAAATTGCACATCAATTAAAACTTGAGGAAATACACTACACACAAATTAAGGCGAAGTGCGCTAACAGCCAGTACAGCATCGGCTGCCATGCAGAATAAGACACCATTTAGAGCACTACAGTGCCACTCAGGACACTTTAAAATCCGATCAAGCCTGATTTTAGACCATGAAGCCCCGCTTGTGGCTGTGTTAATATCAGCCGCTTTCACAGCCATATGATATAAAACAATATTACGCCATGACTTACGTCGTTACTGAAAACTGTATCAAGTGCAAATACACCGACTGTGTCGATGTTTGTCCTGTTGACTGCTTCCACGAAGGGCCTAATTTCCTCGTCATAGACCCTGAAGAATGCATTGATTGCACCTTGTGTGAGCCTGAATGCCCCGCCGAAGCGATTTTCGCCGAAGATGATGTCCCCCCCGGGCAGGAAGCATTCACCGCGCTGAATGCAGAACTCAGTCTCGAGTGGCCGGTGATCAATGTCAGCCAGGACCCGCCGGAAGACGCGGCAGAATGGGACGGTGTCGAAGACAAGCTTAAACACCTGGAACGCTAGCCGCCGCTTTTGCCCACAATCATGCCATTGCCAGTCGATCTCAGGATTGCGCCCGGTGACCCGCTGATTACTCGCACGGCAGAGTATATCCTGCAAAAACATCGCGCTGCCCTGCCCGATCTCGGCCAGATTGCAGTACTGCTGCCAGATCAAACCGGCTGCTCGCAATTTCGCAGCCAGTTACTCGAACAGCTGGCGCTGATCAATACCCCCTCGGTGATTCCGCCCTGGTGCGGCACCTTACGCGAATGGGCAAGATGTCGCATAGCGCCGACACGCACCCTGATTAGCGAACAGAGCCGCCGCCTGTTATTCATCGAAGCACTGGAACATCACAGCCACCTGTTTCGCGAAGAAAACAAGTGGCAGGTGACCCTCGCCCTGCTCACCTTATTCGACGAGCTCAATCTGCAACAAATCACTATCACAGACAATAGCGCTGACTGGGAGCAGCGCATACAGCTTGCTTATGGCCTGGAAAATGCTCACACGCACTTACAGCAGGAAGCATCACTGGTGCATACGCTGTGGCATGCCTGGCACCAGCAGCTCGACGCCAGCCAGCAAGTCGACAACAGCCTGGCGTATGTTGAAGCACTGGTTAACATTACCAGTAACGACAACCATGACAGCACCCATTACTACTTCGTCACTACCGCCGGGTACACAAACGCCGAACTCAGCTGCATTGAATTGTTACAACAACAGCAGCGCTGCAGCGTGATTGATTTTGACGAGTCCATCAAATCTATACTGCCTGCCTGGGATTTCATCCAGAACACATTCGAGCACACTGACGGGGCATTACTGTCACGCGTAGAAAAATTTCAGTCACAGGCGCGGCTGCCATTTTCGCTATATCTTGCTGCCAGCGCCGACAAAGAAACCCGTGCAATCGATGTGCAAATCAGGCAATGGCTTCTTGCGGGCTGCACCAGCATTGGCGTGGTATGTGAAGATCGAAAACTTTCAAGACGTTTACGTGCCCTGCTTGAACGCGCACATGTGCCGCTGGATGATATGGCCGGCTGGTCGCTGGCGACAACCAGTGCAGCCGCAGTACTCGAACGCTGGCTGGAATGTATCGAGACAGATTTTGATTACCGGGCATTTCTTGATGTCATCAAATCACATTTTATTTCAAGTGGTGATCACGAACATCATCTGAAAAATATTTACCGGCTGGAACATGACATTATATTGCATGAAAATATCGGCCACGGCCTGGCGCGCTATAAAAAACAGCTCAAATACCGGCTTGACCGCTTGCCGCACTGGCCGAGCAAAAGTTACGACGAGATTGGAAAGCTGCTTGAGAATATCGAGGCAATCGCAACGCCTTTGCAGTCACTCTACCGATCGAATACCAGGCATGAATTAAACCAGTACCTCGAGGCTTTGACATCAAGCCTGCAGGCGCTCGGTATGCAACAGTCATTTAACGATGATGCCGCGGGATTGCGCATCCTTCAAACACTCGACGACATGCGCAACAGCATTCGCTGCGCAAATCCGACACTTGGCTGGCAGGATTTCAGAAACTGGCTTGGTATGGCGTTTGAAGAACAGCTATTCAGCCCGACGACTGAGACATCCGCGGTGCAGTTAATGACGCTCGATCAGTCAGCGCTGAAACATTTTGATGCGCTTGTCATTGCCGCTGCAGACGAGCAGCATCTACCCGGCCATGCCGATAACTCGCCTTTTTTTAACCAGGGTGTGCGCAAATCACTCGGCCTGCCGGTATGGGAACAACAACGCGCGCAGCGCCTGCAACAATTCAAACAACTGCTGCTCTCTGCCAACGAAGTTTTGATAACCTGCAAATCACACGACAATGGCGAACCCGTGCCACTGTCGCCCTGGATTGAGGCTTTGCGAGTACACCACCAGCTATGCTTCAGGCGCAGCATAGACAACACTGTGCTCGATGAAATACTCGCACACTCTCCCGATGTACGTGCAGCCACACACATACCTTTGCCAGAACCACCTGCGCAGCCGCAACCGGCCGCACAGGCACAGCTAATACCGACAGATATTTCTGCCAGTGCTCACCAGCGCCTGATTAACTGCCCGTATCAATACTTTGCAGCTGATATTCTCGCGCTGAAACCGTCTGATGAAATCAGTGAAGAATTACAAAAATCAGATTACGGTAACCGGGTCCACCAGATACTGCAGGCGTTTCATCAGAACGTGGCACACCTGCCGGCCGCCTTTGCTGAACCGGTGACACATATAAATCGCGCGGCCGCAATCGCTCATCTGACTAAAATATCCGAACATGTATTCGCACGCGACCAGCAAAACAATTTATTGCACCGCAGCTGGCTGCATCGCTGGCTGGATCATGTGCCGGCCTACATAGACTGGCAAATCGAGCAACAACAGCAATGGCAGGTGCAGGCAACCGAGCAGAAGTCTGAGCACAGTATCGACGACACACTGTCTATTCACGGGCGACTCGATCGGCTCGACCAGGGTGCCAACGGCACAATGATTATTGACTACAAAACCGGGCGTACTGCCAGGCAGGCAGATGTTGACAGTGGTGAAGATGTGCAGCTGGTCAGTTATGCCATGCTCAACAACAGCGCCAACAGGGTCGCCTATGTCTCACTGGATGCACCAGGTGCCAATGTTAAAACGGCTGCGATATTACAGGATGAACAACTCGATGAAATCAAACGCGACTGCAGTCAACGCCTGGTCGAGATCTACCGGCTGATGCGCCAACAGCATCCACTGATTGCCTGGGGCGATGATGATACCTGTGTATATTGTAATTTCAGGGGACTGTGCCGTAAAAATTTCTGGAATAAACCGGCGCTACAACACTATACGAGTTCAAAATAGAGTCGCCTCGCAGCCAGCGAATATGCTGACACGAAAACGCCTGGCACATTGCTGCACCAGGCGTCGTCTACCAGGTTCAACTATTCGTTACTGAACTGCGTATAACGAACCGTCTACACTGTTAAAAAATATTTTTCCGTCCTTAACGCTGGGTGAAGAATAAATTTTATCTTCTGTCTTGTATTTCCAGCGCAAGTTTCCGCTGTCCTTGTCGAGTGCATACAAATGGTTATC
>JBATHJ010000305.1:0-10321 GCA_049666625.1 Gammaproteobacteria bacterium
GATCAGCGTGGTGTAATCGAGAAAATCGTCGCCGGTGAACTCGATGCGAATGAAAACCAGGTAATGAGCATTGCCGCTGAGCTTCTCGCTGCTGAATCTGAACTCAGAAACTTTATCGCACAACGATCAGGCGCAGTAATTGGCGGGCTAACAGACAGCGATAGCCCGATCCCGACTGCTGAATTCCGCCAGGTATTGTCAACCGTTATTGTCGAAGGCCTGAAAAACTTTACTGTGGCCAAAGAGGCAATATTATCGTTTATAAGTGGTATCGGCCAGGAAGAGCAGTTAGATATTATTCTACAAAAGCTTGAGGAAGTGCGCGGCATTACCATGATGATGCCAATGTCGCAAATAGAAAGCCAGATTAACAAGTTGATGCTATATGTGCGTGTTGCACTGCGTGATAACCACCATCGTCCTGAAGCAGAAGAGCAGGATGTGGTGGCAGATGTAGTAACTGCGATTGAATATTACCTTGAAGCAGTTGCAGAAGGCCGTCCCGGCGTTGAGGCAGGTTTGCGTGCAGGTGATATTGCTGCTGAAAAACTGATTGCTGTTAGTGATAAATATACTGCAATGGGTGGCGGCGATATTCTGCTCGAGGAAACTGTTGCCGATGATGGCGTGGCTGCTACACCAGATGCAGCAGTTTCATCAGTTCCTGATAAAACGCACGACACTAAAAAAAATCCTCCTAAGAGTCAAAAACCGGCCGTTCAGCACGCGCCCGAATCTCACGAAAAAAAAACTGAATACGATATCATCGGCGATGACGCCGACCCCGAAATTGTAGAAATTTTCATCGAAGAAGCCCTCGAAGTACTTGAGGATTTACATAGATGCCTTCCCGCATGGAGATCAAACCAGGACGATGACGAATCACTCTCGACGGTGCGCCGCTCTTTCCATACTCTAAAAGGCAGTGGTAGATTGATCGGTGCAGATCTCATCGGTGAATTTTCATGGAAAGTCGAGAATATGCTGAATCGTGTTATCGAAAACAAGATTCAGACAAGCGATGTCATGTTCGAAAAAATGGAAGAAGCGCTGGCGGTATTGCCGCAATTGATCGAGCAGATTAATGGTAATCGCGAGCCAGTAACGAATGTGCGCGAGCTTATGAACATATTTGATGCGCTGAGTGAAGGTCGTGATCCGGCTATAGAGATAGCCGCAGAACATCTGGCAAGTGCGCCTGATATTGATGATTCTGAATCACAACCGGTGACGCTAAGTATTGTTGATAATGCACCTGATGAGCATCGCCAGTTTGCTGATCAGATCGTTTCAGATCAGGTAGATGATTTGCAAGTCGATATCACGCAGGATGATGATGTCGAAATCGAGCTTATAGATACTTCCGCTGAAGAACCAGAAGATGCGATTAGTGTAATTGATGTCGAATCACTTGATATAGAGTTGGAAACACCGGAAGCAGGTGCGCACCAGCCATATGAAGAAGAAGTTGTCGAGCTTGCGTTTGAGCAGCCTGCAGAGGATTCTATAGAAATCGATTTTAGTGAGGCCGGGCAAGCAGTAGATGCATCACAAATTAGTGATGAAGACAGGCGCGATACGCCTGGTCAATCAGGGATCGATGATGAGCTCGATATAGAAATTGATGAGGATACATACCCCGACGAAGATGATCGAAACGTCCCGGAACAGATGGACCCGGTGCTTTTCAGAATATATTACGATGAAAGTCAAAGCCACCTCGACAAGGTTGAGTCCATGCTTAGTGCGCATCACAATGGTGCTGTGCAGCTGCACGCAAACAAAGACCTGGTACGCGCATTTCATACGCTCTACGGCAGTGCCAGAACAGCAGAGATCGAACCCATCGCGGAGCTGTGTGGTGCCACTGAGAAATACATCAAGGCAAGAGAAGAAGCGAGCGATATAAATATTCCCGATTTGGCAATAGGCTTGATCACGGAAGTCAAGGATGATGTGCGAAGCAAGCTCGTCGAGTTGAAAAACGGTGGCATGCCATCAAGCAACAAGCAGCTGCTTGATCGTATCATCAAGCTTGTTCAGAACGAACTGCAATCACAGTTGCAGGAATCCTCGCGTAAAAGCGTACATGATTATTCGCGCAGTGCAGCAAAAGAAACACCGCCAGCAGTCATTCAGGAAGATGAGTTCTCTATTGAAATGGATGAGCTGGCCGGGAAACCAGCAAGACAGGAACCTCAACCAGCTGCGGCGCAAGCGCCAGAACCGGCACCTGCACCTGCAAGTACGGGTAGCCAGGTATCGCATTCAATTTCATACAGTGAGATTGATGGTGAGCTAATTGACATCTTCCTGGAAGAAGCTGAAGAAATTCTTGAAAGTTGTGAATCAGGTGTTCTGGGTGTAATTGAAGACCCGGATGATAACGAGAATCTGCAGAATCTACAGCGCCATATGCATACCCTCAAGGGTGGTGCGCGTATGGCCGAGCTTACACCTGTTGGTGATTTAACCCATAATCTTGAAACACTTTTGATCACCCTGACCGAGGGCTCGCTCAAACCCGACAAACTTCTGTTTGATACCTTGCATGAATCTCTTGATGTACTTACATCCATGCTGTCAAGTGTAAAGCAGCGGCAGCCGATAGAAGTAGCAGATGAATTAAATGCGCAAATTGAAAGTATTATGCGCGGCGAAGTACCGGAAAAGCGCTCAGTAGAACGGTTTGATGTTGATATCGAACAACTGGCAGATCTAGAGCCCGAAGTTAACCCGGAACGACGTGCAACAGATAAAATTGCTTCAAACGACGATGCTAAAAATGATTCGCAGTTTCAGCCTGGACGGCGTGCAAGTGATGAACAAATTGATCCTGCCTGGGGAGAGCGCGCAACTGATGCTAGTAGTCGCGATAGCCAGGAGCTGGTGCGTGTTCGTGCGGATTTATTGAACAGCCTGGTGAACTATGCAGGTGAGGTCAACATTTATCACGCGCGTATGGGCAAGCAGGTCACAGATATTGGTTACAACCTCTCCGAGCTTGAGCAAACAGTCGTCCGACTGAAAGACCAGTTAAGAAATCTTGAAATTGAAACCGAGCTCCAGATCCGATCCAACTACGAGAAAGTAGCAGACCAGTACGGTGCCGACTTCGACCCGCTGGAAATGGACCGGTATTCGACTTTGCAGCAACTGTCACGCAGCTTAAGTGAAACAGCTGGTGACGTGGAAAGTATTAACGGCATTCTTGGCGAGATTGTGCGCGATTCTGAGACACTCCTGTTGCAGGAGTCACGCGTAAGCACTGATTTGCAGGAAGGCCTGATGCGTACGCGCATGGTACGCTTCGGTGGCCTGGGAACGCGCTTGCGACGCATCGTGCGCCAGACTGCTAAAGAACTCGGAAAAGATGTAGAGCTTGAAATCAAGGGTGACACCAGTGAAGTTGATCGAACAGTACTGGACCGTATTATTGCGCCACTCGAACATATGTTGCGTAACGCAGTCGCACACGGTATTGAGAAACCCAACGACCGGGTAGAATCTGGTAAACCTGAATCTGGTACGATAACTATCAATGTTGAACGTCAGGCGGCAGATGTCATAATTCGTGTAGAAGATGACGGCGCCGGTATCAATACAGCTACGATTCGTAAAAAAGCTGTCGAGCGTGGCCTGATGGATGCCGATAGCACGCTGACCGACCATGATGTTCTTCAGTTCATTCTCAAATCAGGTTTCAGTACTGCGACTGAAGTCACGCAGGTTTCCGGGCGTGGTGTGGGAATGGATGTGGTTGGTAGCGAAATCAAGCAACTGGGTGGTTCGTTTGAAATCGACACTAAACTGGGTAAAGGTACTTCGTTCAAGGTGCGTCTGCCTTTGACGTTGGCCATTAACCAGGCTTTGCTGGTAAATGCAGCAGATGATGTCTATGCAGTACCATTGGCAAGTATCGAAGGTGTGGTACGTATCACCGGTGCAGAGTTACAAAGTTTTTATAACAGCGGGCAGCTTGATTATGAATTCAACGGTGTTCTATATGAATTGAAACACCTGGGTAGATTGTTAACAGGCGAGCAGGCTGATTATAGTGGCCAGCACCGTTTGTTCCCCGTGCTGCTGGCTAAAGTTGGTGATCAGCATTATGCGCTACATGTTGATGACCTGATAGGGCGACGCGAAATCGTGGTCAAGCCTGTTGGATTACAAATTGGATTAGTGCGCGGTATTGCCGGAGCTACCATTCTGGCCGATGGACGTGTGGTATTGATTCTCGAAATGTCAGCGCTGGTAGTCGGCGAAAGCCTGTTCAAGCAGGTCAGAGAAGATGTCGTTGTACCTGTGCCCGTAGCGGAAACTACTGTAATGGTGGTAGACGACTCAATCACAATTCGTAAGGTAACCGAGCGCATATTATTGCGAAATGGCATCAAGGTGCTGCTTGCCAAAGATGGCGTCGATGCCACAAATATATTGCAGGATCACAAGCCGGACCTCATGTTGCTCGATATTGAAATGCCGCGTATGGACGGGTTTGAGCTTGCAACCTATATTCGAAACGATGATCGTCTGAAAGATCTTCCTATTATCATGATCACTTCACGTACGGGTACCAAGCATAAGGAAAAAGCCATGGAAATTGGTGTTAACCAGTATCTGGGCAAGCCCTACCAGGAAGAAGAACTGATGAAAAACATTAACGATCTGTTGTTTGCGAACGGATAAGGGCTATGGCGTCAAATCAGGTCAAATGTATATTGTTAACACTGCGTACTGAAAACGTCGTTGTGCCAAACGCTGCAGTTGCTGAGATAGTTTCACTGCGTGAAATTCATAAAATTGAAAATGCACCAAAGTGGCTGATGGGAAAAATGACATGGCGTGGTATTGAAATTCCACTGGTTTCATTCGAAGCTGCAGCAGAGGTAGCTGGCGCCGGTATGGGGGCCACCCAGGCGGCGGTGCTCTATCTTATAAACAAGGACGATAACCTGGCGTATCCCTATGTCGGTCTTGCAATTTCAGGCGTGCCGCATGTCAGCCATTTTGGCCGGGACCAGATCAATGCCGATACCCGTGTTACACGCTCACATCCCATGGTCGCACAACGTATCAGAATTAACGGTGCTGCTGCCAGTATTCTTGATATTGATGCAATTGGCACCATGATCACGCAATCCGGCGCCTGAACGCACACAGGCATTTCTTAACCCGCATCACCCCATAAAACCTGTAGCGCCGAAATGGCAGCAATCCCCGCGGTTTCCGTGCGCAGTACCCTGGGCCCTAGTGAAACACCGATAAAACCGGCCTGTTTCGCCTGTTCGATTTCACTTTCTGTGAGGCCGCCTTCGGGCCCGATCAATAAGGCTATTGTATTATCCGGCTGCAGGCTGCGCAGTGACGTACTGGCAGTTGGATCAAGCACCAGTTTTAATTGTTGTGGTGATGCTTGAAGCGCCTGTTCAAAAGCGGTAATAGCGGGTAGTTTAGCAAGCTGACTTCGACCTGATTGTTCACATGCGCTGATAATGACCTGTTGCCAGTGTTCACGTTTTTTTTTCGAGCGTTGTACATCAAAACTGATATTGGTGCGATTACAGATCACCGGCGTAATCATGTCGACACCAAGTTCGGTCGCTTTCTGGATACTGATGTCCATACGGTCGCCGCGTGAGACACCCTGCAATAAATGGATTCTCAGGCAAGACTCGGTATGGCATTCCTGTTGAGCATTGACGCGAATGCTGGTGGCAGACTGGTTGTCATCGAGTAATTCGCATTCGTACTCGTATGCGGTGTTATTGAAGACGATGATCGATGCGCCGGGCTTCATCCGCAATACCCTGACCAGGTGGTGTGATGCAGATTTATCCAGTCTCAGCGTGGTGCCTGCACTCAAGTTACCCGAATAATAAATACGAGTTATGCGCACAACGGTTACGCGCAGTCAGTTTTGAGCTGGTCCCAGATATCCAGTGTGGCGTTCGCCTGGTTGAGCGCGTAGAAGTGAAGGCCGGGTGCGCCACTGTCGAGCAACTGGTTACACAGTTCAGTGACAACGTCCGTACCAAATGCGCGCAGGCATTCGCTGTCATCCTGGTAGGCTTCAAGCTGCTTGCGTATCCAGCGCGGGATTTCAGCGCCGCATACATCTGAAAAGCGCGTCAGGCTGGCGAAATTGGTTATCGGCATAATCCCGGGCACGACAGCGATGTTGAGACTGGCGTTCTCACATTTATCGACAAAGCGTAGATACGCATCGACATTATAAAAATATTGTGTGATTGCCGAATCGGCGCCGGCTTTGACTTTGGCAACAAAAAAATCAAAGTCAGACTGAGGTGAGGCTGATTCGGGGTGATATTCCGGATACGCAGCGACCTCGATGTGAAAGTGGTTGCCACTGTGTTCGCGAATAAAACTGACAAGTTCACTGGCGTATTTCATATCGCCATGCGCGTCGCCGTGCTGTGGGATATCACCGCGCAGGGTCACCAGGCGATTGATACCATTGGCCATATAGGTGTCGAGCAATACCTGTATGTCTGCCTTGCTGGAACCCATGCACGAAATATGCGGCGCCACGCTGCTGGCACCGTTAGCAATTAAGGCATTAACCGTGTCCAGTGTGCGGTCGCGGGTGCTGCCGCCGGCGCCAAACGTTACAGAAAAAAATGCGGGATGCATTTTTTCCTGTAACTGGTTCTGAGCGGCCTGCAGCTTTTCCATGCCTGCATCGGTTTTTGGCGGGAAAAACTCACAGCTGAACACCGGTGCTGTTCTACTATTATTGCTCATGATTTTCAGCAGCGATTAGTAACGATAATGGTCAGGTTTGTAAGGGCCTCCAACTGGCACACCGATATAGTCTGCCTGCTGCTTCGACAAAGTACTCAGGTACACGCCAACTTTTTCCAGGTGCAGGCGTGCTACTTTTTCGTCGAGGATTTTAGGCAGGATATACACTTCGTTATTGTATTTTTCAGCCTGGGTGAAGAACTCAATCTGCGCCATTACCTGGTTGGTAAATGATGCTGACATCACGAAACTTGGGTGGCCGGTTGCACAACCCAGGTTGACCAGGCGGCCCCTGGCGAGAATGATAATGCGTTTACCATCAGGGAAAATCACGTGATCAACCTGTGGCTTGATTTCTTCCCACTGGTATTTTTCGAGCGAGGCAATGTCAATTTCAGAATCGAAATGGCCGATGTTGCAGACGATGGCTTCGTTTTTCATTGCTGCCATGTGGTCATGGTTAATAACGCTCATGTTGCCCGTGGTAGTGACAAAAATGTCGCCCATTTTGCAGGCGTCATTCATGTCAACTACGCGATAACCTTCCATCGCGGCCTGCAGTGCACAGATCGGGTCAATTTCGGTCACCATCACGGTGGCGCCCATACCGCGGAACGCCTGGGCACAGCCTTTGCCTACATCGCCGTAACCGAGTACGACACAGATCTTGCCGGCAATCATGACATCGGTTGCGCGTTTGATACTGTCGATTAAGGATTCACGGCAGCCGTAGAGGTTATCGAACTTGGACTTGGTGGCTGAGTCATTGACATTCATTGCCGGGAACAACAACTGGCCTTTATTCATCATTTCATAAAGACGGTGTACACCGGTGGTGGTTTCTTCAGTCACGCCCTTGATGCTGGCGGCAATTTCCTGCCACATGCCCGGGCTGGATTTGAAATTGCGATCTAAAACACCAAGAATGGCTTTCCATTCCTCGTTATCATCGGCTTTGGCTTTGGGCACTGCGCCGGCTTTTTCGAATTCGACGCCCTTGTGTACCAGCAGGGTGGCATCACCACCGTCGTCGAGTATCATATTGGGCAACTTGCCGTCGGGCCATTTCAATGCCTGTTCGGTGCACCACCAGTATTCTTCGAGGGTTTCGCCTTTCCATGCATACACAGGAATGCCCTGTGCAGCAATCGCCGCGGCAGCATGGTCCTGGGTAGAGTAGATATTACACGAGACCCAGCGTACTTCAGCGCCGAGGGCCACCAGGGTTTCGATTAACACGGCGGTCTGAATGGTCATGTGCAGGCTGCCCATGATGCGCGCACCCTTGAGGGGTTGCGATGCGCCGAATTCTTCGCGCAGTGCCATCAGGCCCGGCATTTCGGTTTCGGCTATAGCAATTTCTTTGTGGCCCCAGTCAGCCAGGGAAATGTCAGCGACCTTGTAATCGCTAAAACTGGTATCGACAACAGCATTCATATGCTCATCTCCTAAGTTAGTTAAGAAATGAGCGCCGTTGATTAAGGACCATGCCCTGTAACAGGGTGTCGGTAATCGTTCTGAGCCTGACCCGGTCAGCCACATACGCCTGTTCTGGCGGTGGTTAACGGAGCTGCAGCGCTCCTCAGATGTACGGATTATGCAACAAAACTCGACCAAAATCGAGGTTTGTCTGGCGCGCGGATGCGCCTGTATTACCAATAATTCTAAATTAGATCATGGCGAATCGCCGCAATCATAATGCGGCGATTCGTGCACTGAGCAAGCCAGGGGCGTTACTCAGTGCTTTAGATCATAGCCCGCCCGCATCCCTCAGTGCCTCAGCCTTGTCGGTTTTCTCCCAGGTGAAATCGGGTTCTTCACGGCCAAAATGGCCGTAGGCAGCGGTATTGCGGTAGATCGGACGCAGCAGATCCAGCATCTGGATCAGGCCACGGGGCTTGAGATCAAAGTGTTCGCGCACGAGTTTGACGATGCGATCATCGTCGATCTTGCCGGTACCGAAGGTCTGTACAGAGATCGAGGTCGGCTCGGCGACACCAATTGCGTAAGAGACCTGGATTTCGCACTTGTCAGCGAGGCCAGCAGCAACAATGTTTTTCGCGACATAGCGCCCGGCATAGGCGGCCGAACGGTCAACCTTGGATGGATCCTTGCCGGAAAATGCGCCACCACCATGGCGTGCCATGCCGCCGTAGGTGTCGACAATTATCTTGCGACCGGTCAGCCCGCAGTCGCCCACCGGGCCGCCGATGACGAATTTACCGGTCGGGTTTATGAAATATTTTGTGCTTTTATTCAGCCATTCGGCAGGCAGTACCGGCTTGATGATTTCGTCCATCACGGCTTCCTGCAGTGATTTATAGTCGATATCAGGATTATGCTGGGTCGACAGCACCACGGCATCGATACCGACGGGTTTGCCGTCGTCATCATAGACAAAGGTAACCTGGCTCTTGGCATCCGGGCGCAGCCAGGGCAGGGTGCCGTTCTTGCGCAGCTCGGCCTGGCGTTTGACCAGGCGGTGCGCGTAAGTGATTGGTGCCGGCATCAGTACCTCGGTTTCATTACTTGCATAGCCGAACATCAGGCCCTGGTCGCCCGCACCCTGTTCGTGGTCTTCTTTTTCATCCACGCCCTGGGCGATGTCGGCTGACTGTTTGTCGATGGAGGTAATTACTGCGCAGGACTCCCAGTCGAAGCCCATGTCGGATGAGTTGTAACCGATTTCCTTGATAGTCTGGCGTACCACTGCCTGCATATCGATCCAGGCAGAGGTGGTGATTTCGCCGGAGATAATCACCATGCCGGTATTCACCAGGGTCTCGCAGGCAACGCGTGCCTTGTTGTCCTGCTCAAAAATAGCGTCGAGGATGGCGTCAGAAATCTGGTCAGCGACCTTGTCGGGATGGCCTTCAGAAACCGATTCAGAGGTGAAAACGTGTTTGCTCATAATAATTACCTGTATATGTGATATGCAATAAAAAACCCGACCTGCAGGGCTAAGTCGGGTTTCAGGTAATCAGGTACCATCAACTCGCTTTAGCTAGATTTATATAGCGCCTGCAATCTGAGTCAAATGAGCGCTGGATGCAAAGCTTATAGACAACGGCAGGCCAATGTCAACCTTGGCGAAAGTAATGTTTAATGCGAACCGGTGTGCCGGCGGTATTCGCTGAGCTCTTCATCGCTGAGTTTCTCACCGCTGAGCATCTTGTCATGCAGCTGTTCGAAACGAAAATCCTGGTATTTTTTTGACAGGTGCGAAATCATGTCGGTGTAGACCGCCGCGCGATCTTCGCTCGCGTCGGTACCCTGTACATTATGTTGCAGCAACTTCTCAAGTATCGGGAATTCGTCTTTGTCGCGCCAGCGCTCGAGTAACGCGGCGCAACTGAGTCCCGGTGTTGCCTTGATAGTCTGATATAACTGATACAACAAGGGCAATCCCTGTAGCGTGCTGTCTGAAAATTCCTCGGGTATTACAGCCTGTTCAGCCAGCGCAGGGTATTGCAATAATAATGCGACAGCATCGCGTGTACCGCTCAAGCTTACCTGTCTGCTGCGCGAAGCTACGGCGGGTTTGCTGGCCGGA
>JBATHJ010000306.1:0-4973 GCA_049666625.1 Gammaproteobacteria bacterium
GTCTGCCCGTTTCGTTTTGAACCGCCAATTTCACCGGTGCGCGCAGCCCATCTTGCCAACAAGGTATTGACCACTGACCAGCTGGTCAATATCTGCATGCAGGGCAGTGAACATGGTTTTTTACTGGTGGAAGGTGCCGGCGGCTTTTATTCGCCGCTGGCGGAAGACGGCCTGAATGCAGACCTGGCGACGGCTTTGCAGCTGCCGGTATTACTGGTTGCACACGACGAACTGGGTGTCATCAACCAGGTATTACTCAATGTTGAAGCCATGAAAATGCGTGGCCTGACACTGGCTGGCGTGGTGCTGAACACACTGGAAAATAACAAACACGCACAGATGGATAATGCGGCGGATTTGAGACACATGCTGGACTGCCCGGTATTTTCGCTCGATTACTCGCCGGCTCAGAATAGCGAACTTCCTGCAGACCTGATGGAACGTGTTCTGCCACAGCACGCGCGCCGCAAACTGACCCGACTGGCGAGCGCCAGCTAGTTGAACTGCAAACCTGTGCGCTCATTTTGAGCGCACAGGTTTAACCAACGGCGACCAGCTCGACCTTGAAAATAAGCGTCGCATCCGGCGGTATCACGCCACCCGCACCACGCGCGCCATAGCCCAGACCCGGTGGAATCGTCAGCTTGCGTACGCCGCCGACTTTCATCCCGGCAACGCCCTGGTCCCAGCCCTGGATCACCTGGCCGGCACCCAGCTTGAAACTGAATGTCTGGTCGCGGTCATGACTGGAATCAAACTTGCTGCCATCTACCAGCCAGCCGGTGTAATGCACATCAACGGTCATGCCCGGTACGGCTTCGTCGCCCTCGCCCTTGATCTGGTCTTCTATCTGTAATTCGTCTGACATAATGTTCTCTCTGTTAAGGAAACTCTGATTTATTCAGCGTTTCCGCGGCACATGGATGTGCTGCCATTTTCAATGGCTGATAAGCCATTGAAAATGAAGAACTGGATAAAATCGCATTTTATTCAGTTCGTGCTCTGAGAATTCATGGATGAATTATTCAGAGCCACCTTAAATAACAAAAGGGGACAATAAAGTCCCCTCTTGTGCACCAATGGATCGGCAGCTTACTTGTAGTAGCTGACCATTTTTTCCAGTGAAATCGGCTTGATCTTGGACGCATTGCCAGCACAGCCGAAGGCTTCGTAACGTGCCTTGCAGATTTCTTTCATGGCTTTGGTCGATTCTTTCAGGAACTTGCGCGGATCGAAGTTCGATGAGTTCTCGGCCAGGTGTTTACGAATCGCACCGGTGGATGCCATGCGCAGGTCGGTATCAATATTGACCTTGGCAACACCGTTCTTGATGCCTTCCTGGATTTCTTCGACAGGTACGCCATAGGTCTGACCCATGTCACCACCGAAGCTGTTGATAATTTCCAGCCAGTCCTGTGGCACGGATGATGAACCGTGCATAACCAGGTGGGTGTTAGGCAGACGTGCGTGAATATCACGAATGCGGTCGATACGCAGGATGTCGCCCGTCGGTTCCTTGGTGAACTTGTAGGCACCGTGTGAAGTACCAATCGCAATCGCCAGCGCATCAACACCGGTTTGCTTGACGAATTCAGCCGCTTCTTCGACGTCGGTCAGCAGCATGTCCATGTCGAGCTTGCCTTCTGCACCGTGGCCATCTTCTTCGCCCATTTCACCGGTTTCGAGTGAACCCAGGCAACCCAGCTCACCTTCGACGGATACACCGCCAGCGTGCGCCATTTTTACCACTTCACGGGTCACTTCAACATTGTATTCGAAGGATGCCGGGGTTTTCATGTCTGACATCAAAGAGCCGTCCATCATCACCGAGCTGAAACCGGACTGGATAGAACGCAGGCAAACTGCCGGTTCTGAACCATGGTCCTGGTGCATAACCACAGGAATGTGCGGATACATTTCGATCGCCGCGCTGATCAGGTGGCGCAGGAAGGGTTCGCCTGCATATGAGCGCGCACCAGCAGAACCCTGCATGATTACCGGGCTGTTGCTTTCGTCAGCAGCCTGCATGATGGAATGCACCTGTTCCATGTTGTTTACATTGAACGCCGGCATGCCGTAGTTGTTTTCTGCCGCATGATCAAGCAGTTGTCTCATTGAAATTAAAGCCATCTTGGTTCTCCCAAATGTAACCTGTTAATAAATTCTGTTGGTAAAAATGTTGATAAATTCACGCTATACATCAATTATCTTCATCGAATTACTGCCACCGCGCCTGTCGCCCAGCAAATCGCCGCGCGTCAATATAATGCGATCGCCATCCGCCGCAATGCCTTTTTCTTTCAGCATTGCAATAATACTGCGGGCTACGCTCGAAGGCTCCAGTTTAGCAAATTCGACATGCATAGGATAAACCCCTCGATACAGCGTCACCTTGCGCTGGGTCGCCTGGTTGGGCGTCAGTGCAAAAATAGGGATGCCAGAGCTGATTCGTGACATCCACAATACCGTGGCACCTGATTCTGTCAGCGACGCAATCGCACGCACCACAAGGTGATTGGCGGTATACATTGTAGCCATGGCGATGGCTTCATCAACCCTGCCGAAAGTAAGGTCAACCCGGTGATCTGAAATCATCGCCTGGCGCTGGCGTTCGGCATGTTCGCAAATCCGCCCCATGGCGCGCACGACTTTCGCCGGATAGCGCCCCATGGCGGTCTCGCCCGATAACATCACGGCATCGGTACCGTCGAGCACGGCATTGGCGACATCAAACACTTCAGCACGTGTCGGAATCGGGTTTTCGATCATCGATTCCATCATCTGGGTGGCGGTAATCACCACCTTGTTCCTGGTGCGCGCGTTGCTGATCAGGCTTTTTTGCAGCGCGGGCAACTCGGCATCGCCCATCTCTACACCGAGGTCGCCACGCGCCACCATGATGACGTCCGAAGCATCGATAATGTCATCGATATTGGCAATCGCTTCGGCGCGTTCGATCTTGGTGACAATGGCAGCATGGCCTCCGGCTTCGAGCACCAGTCGGCGACACTCATTGACATCGTCAGCGGTGCGCGCGAATGACAGCGCGATGTAATCTGACTCAATTGCCACCGCGGTGACAATGTCCGCCTTGTCCTTGTCGGTCAGCGCAGGCGCAGAGAGCCCACCTCCCTGCAGATTAATGCCCTTGTTGTTTGACAGTTCGCAGGTGTACATCACTGTGCAGTGAATTTCATCACCAATAACTTCGACGACATCGAGTTCAACCCGGCCATCATCCAGCATTAAAACATCGCCGGCCTTGACGTCTTTCGGCAGGTCCTTGTAGGCAATACCAACGCGTTCATTGGTACCGGCATTTGCATCCAGCGCCGCATCAAGAATAAAGCGCTCACCCCTGAACAACTGCACCCGGCCATCTACAAATTTCTCGGTGCGTATCTTTGGCCCCTGCAAATCTGACAGGATGCCGACGATATGATCCAGTGCCGCACTGCGTTCACGAATCAGGGCCGCGCGGTGTACCTGCTCTTCTGCACTGCCGTGTGAAAAATTCAGCCGAAAAACATCCACCCCGGCAAGTATCATTTCATCAATGACGTCTACCGAGCTTGATGCCGGGCCAACAGTAGCTACTATTTTGGTTCTGCGCATCGATTTATATCAGTTGCATGATAAAAACGGGGCACCGGGTGTCCCGTTTAGCAGCTTACTGCTTCGCCCGTTTTTCCAGCATAACAACTGCAGGCAGCGGTTTACCTTCGAGGTATTCGAGGAATGCGCCGCCGGCGGTCGAGATATACGAGACCTTGTCGTAGATGTTGTATTTCTGAATCGCGGCAATGGTGTCACCGCCGCCTGCCAGGCTGAAACCGTTGGCATTGGCAATCGCCATGGCGACGGTCTTTGTACCTTCGCCGAACTGGTCAAACTCGAACACACCGACAGGCCCGTTCCAGATAATAGTGCCGGCCTTGCTGATGATATCAGCGAGCTCTTTGGCAGATTTCGGGCCGATATCAAATATCATGTCGTCATCTTCAACTTCATCGGCATTCTTTAATACAGCGGGTTCGTTTTCGTCAAACTTTTTGCCGCACACTACGTCAACTGCAATCGGAATATTTGCACCGCGCGCTTTCATTTTTTCGATCAATGCTTTTGCAGTATCGACCAGGTCAGCTTCACACAGCGACTTGCCAATATTGTGCCCCATCGCCATCAGGAAGGTATTGGCAATGCCGCCGCCGACAACCAGCTGGTCCACTTTTTCAGACAGGGCTTCGAGCACGGTGAGTTTGGTTGATACTTTTGAACCACCGACAATTGCCACCATTGGTCGCGCAGGTTTTGCCAGCGCTTTAGCCAGGTTATCAAGTTCATCAGAAAGCAGCAGGCCCGCGCATGCAGTCGGCGCATATACACCTGCGCCATGGGTCGAGGCCTGTGCACGATGCGCAGTACCGAATGCATCCATTACAAACACATCACACAGTGCAGCATATTTTTTAGAAAGTGTTTCGTCGTCTTTGCCTTCACCGGCGTTGAAGCGTACGTTCTCGAACAATATGACTTCGCCATCAGCAACTTTCGGCGGGTTTTCGAGATAGTCCTTGACCAGGCGAACGTCCTTGCCCAGCTTGGCAGACATATCATCGGCAATCGGACGCATTGAATTTTCTTCGTCGACCTGGCCTTCTGTGGGACGGCCGCGATGCGACATGACCTGTACTTTCGCGCCCGCTTTGACACAGTATTCAATTGTCGGCATGGATGCAGCAATACGCGCATCGGAAGTAACCTTGCCGTCTTTAACTGGAACATTAAGATCAGCGCGGATCAGGACGCGCTTGCCAGCGAGGTCCAGATCAGTCAGTTTGATGAAAGACATTTGGAGAACTCCTAAATTTTTAATAACTTTAAATATGGTTTGTTAAACATGCATTGCTTAACAAAAAATACCTGGCTTGTTAAAAACGCCAGCCCGGTTGATATAACCGGGCCGAGTTTTT
>JBATHJ010000307.1:0-7966 GCA_049666625.1 Gammaproteobacteria bacterium
GATAGACGCATGCGCCAGGAACCGATAGATTTTGAAGAACGCCGCTCGGGTATTGACCGTCGCACCGGTCTGCCATGCTGATTAAGAACCGGAACCTGCTTTACCTGTATTTTTGCAAATACCAGTATTCAAACATGCGCTTTAACCAGTGAAATAAAATACTGCCCGGCAACATCATGTTTTTGCTTTCGGTGCGTGAAACCATAATGCCCTTGTCATTGCTGTCGACAATGCAGATGAGTTCAACTTTGAAAACAGCATCGGCGTTTGCACCATCGAGTTCCGCCAGCAGATTTTTTGCCGCGGCTTCCGCCTGCAGGTCGGCCATGTGTGCCTGCTTTGGCATCCAGGCCGGTCCGGGAAAGCTGCCCGAGTCACCGGCAACATAAACCGCGTGCATAGCTTCGACTTTGCAATGTCGGTCGGCTTTAACCAGGCCGCCTGGCGAGCGCGGTAATTCACTATTATCAAACCAGGTGTTACCCGTCATCCCGGGCATAAAAATTATCAGGTCGGTATCAAACTCGCCGCCTTCTGTGATCACCTTGCCGGACTCAAACGCTTTAAGCTTGTGACCCAGATGTGTCTCGATACCGCGTTTTTGCATTTCACCCAGCAGTTTGCCCACCGCTTTTGGGCCGAGCCGGTTACCGGGCTCGGCCGCCGGACTAAAAAATACCAGCTTGAAATTTTTACGAACACCGCGCTTGCGCAGCAGCGTGTCAGTGCCCAGCAGAAACTCGAACATCGGGCCACCGCGCATGGCCGAGGGTTCGTTCGGGTTTCCGGAAAAACCGAACGCAATCGTGCCGCCATTCAATGCATCGATCCGGTCACGAATTCTTTCAGCCGCATCAATACCTTCACAGGGTGTAATAGCATGCTCTATACCGGGCAGTTTTTTTATAAACCTGCCACCGCTGGCAATGATCAATCCATCATTTTTGATGTCGCCGTCATCTGTCTCGACAGTACGCCCGCCATCGCGCAAACCGGTAACACTGGCCTGGAAAAACCTCACCTGCTTGCGGCGAAAGAAATTATCCAGTGGCACGATAATGTCTTCGCGTTTGCGCAGGCCATTGGGTACCCAGATAAGACTGGGTAAATACTGCAATTCGGCGCGTGGTGCGATCAGCGTGATTTCGCAGTGTTTATCCAGTCTGCGCAATTGCCTGACTGCAGACAGGCCCGCAAAACCCGCACCAATAATCGTGATCTTTTTCATACTAAGTACACCATGAAACTACTTTACTACAAGTGGGCCTGCTGATCTTTTGTCCAGATCCAGCTGTGTATTTCACGCAACGAGGCCGCATGTGAGAATAGCTCTCGCAGTTCGTTAGTCGTGAGCGATGCAAGACCGTCTTCCGTCACTTTGTACAACAGCCCCTGCAGGTAATGCAGTTGTCGGCGACCCAGGACTTCGTTGGGTAACAGCGCGGTGTGCAGCGCGTGTGCATAGGGCGAGCGCAATGCATCGCAGGCATCAGTTGCACGTTGCCGGGATTCGAGCATGGCTGCATTGAAATAATCCAGCACTTCGGGTCGTTGCCGCTCTTCAGGTATCATGAATAGACCAACGCGCCGCATGAAACGCCCCAGCTGACTGCTGCTGGATAACATCGAGAGCGGTATCGATAATATCGCGCCACACAGCACGGGCGATAACCACCAGAAATAATCAGGCACATAAAAATAGCTGACCAGCCCGGCTGCGAGACCGATGAATGTATGCATGCCGTGTGCAGCAAACGCTTCACTAAAACGTGTGCGATGGTCACTACGCTGTTGCGTTGGCCAGCCGATACTGCGGCGAAACAAAATGGCCCAGACGAACTTCGACTGGAACAGCATTAATATAGGTGCGAGCAAAATTGAAAACAGCGTCTCCAGCAGCGCGCTAATGCTCGCACGCAGGATGCCACCAAACCCGCGCCGCCGTGTGCGGCTGGTTGCAATCACAATCAGCGCCATGAGTTTGGGCAGAAATAACATCGCCAGGGTAAATATCAACACGATATTCATTTCGACCCTGAACGAAACCGGCCACACCGGTTCGATACGATCACCGAAGAAATACACCGGGATCGTCTGCGCCTGAATGTAGGCATCGATGCCGGTGAAAAGCACGAACAGCAACCACAACGGCGACGACAGGTAGGACATGACGCCCATGGCAAAATGCAGCCGGCTCACCGGATGCAGGTGTCGCGCGTTGACCAGCCGGGCGTGCTGCAAATTGCCTTCGCACCAGCGCCGATCACGCTTTGCATAATCAATCAGGGTCGGCGGCAGTTCTTCATAGCTGCCCTTGAGTTCATACGCCAGCCAGACGTGCCAGCCGGCGCGGCGCAACATCGCGGCTTCGACAAAATCATGACTCAGGATGTCGCCACCGAACGGCTCCCGGCCAGGCAGGCTGGGCAGGCCGCAGTGGGCGGCAAACGGCGCCACGCGAATAATGGCGTTATGGCCCCAGAAATTACTGCTGCCCAGCTGCCAGAAGGCGGCGCCAGCGGTAAAGATCGGGCCATAGGCTGCGCTGGCAAATTGCAGCATGCGCGCAAACAGGGTTTCGCGGTTGACCGGCACCGGTGGCGCCTGGATCAGCGCAGTATCGGGATTCGCCTGCATCATGCGTACCATGCGCACCAGGGTATCGCCAGCCATGATGCTGTCAGCATCAAGCACAATCATGTAGCGATAGTCACTGCCCCAGTGCTCGACAAAATCAGCAATGTTGCCGCTTTTCCTGGCGAGATTTTGTTTGCGGTTGCGGTAAAAAAGTCGGCCGTGGGCGCCCATTTCTTCACACAGGCGGTACCATTCGCACTCCTCGCGCACCCAGGTATTAATATCACGGCTATCACTGAGGATGAAAAAATCGAACACCCCGGACTCGCCCGTCGCCTGCAGGGATTGCCAGATAGCACGGATCCCGGCGAACACGCGGTCCGGATCTTCATTATATAAAGGCATCAGGATGGCAGTGCGCGCGTCGGCAGGCAGTGGTGTCGGATCATTTGCCACGGCAGTGCGACGCCGCGCGAAATAATCGTAACGCGTAATCAACAACCAGAAGCCCACCGACGCCGACCAGAACGAACTGGCGACCCACAGAATCAGGACCGCGTACAGAAACAGCAGCAGGATTTTCAGCGGTGTCAGGCCGCCATTGGCATAGGCCACGTATAACAGGCTCATCGCGAACAGCGTGGTCAGCCCCACCAGCAGCAGGTACACGGTCCTGCGCATGCCACCGCGTAGCCGTCCAGCCGATGCAGGTGCTGTCGAGGGCGTGTTCATGCCGGGCGTCGGAACAGGCGCCGCAGCGGAATAATGCTACGCAGTTCGATGGCCTGAACCGGCATTGCCATGGGTGCCGGTGGCGGGACCGGAACGGGCAACGAAGCGGTAATTGCACTGCGCAACTTCTCAATCATAGCTGTGTCCACTGCAGTCACATCCGCTTCGCTGCAGTCGAACAGCAGGTTCAGGCAATCGGCATATTTTTTATTGAGCAGCACTACCAGCACTTGCGCAATCTCCCTCTGCTGACACGCACGATCGTAATTGCAGACCATCGCTACCCTGGCTTCGATCAGGTCACGCATATGTTCAACAGCTTCTTCCAGCATATCTTCGCTGGCGAGCTGCTCGGCGCGCATCCCCAGGTCGTCGACCACCCGCTTAATCCAGCGGCTGCGGGTGTGCGCAGCGCTGATACCCAGTGCACACAAATAACTGTCGAGCAGGGCATTTACCCGCTCGCGCCATTGCGCCGCTGTGTTGTTAACAGAATCGACAACAGTATCGACGGCGCTCAATGTTTTTCTTTTCTCCACTGGTAACTCCATGTCTCTGTCAGCATGTCCGCGCCTGAACGCAGCTGACAGCGCAATTCCGCCAGCGCTTCATCGCCCGGGGTGAAATCAAAATACACCCGGACACCGCCGCTGAATGGATTGCGTTGTACCACGGGTTTTCCCACGACGCCGGTGGATGAAGATATATCAGCGACAATCTCCGCTGTTTCGGCCAGGGTGTCGAGTTGCGTGCCGACAAAATCGATAACAAATTTACGCTGGGCGGATTTTGTATCTGCGCCCGCGCCGATACGTGCTGCAATGCTGCGGGCTTTTTCCTGGCTCAGCTGTGGCTCATCACCAAACGTCAGCTTGTATTCAAAGCTGCGGTGTGATCCAGCAGTAGCAGGTCTGGCCGGCACCCAGAAGACGACGATATTGTCGTGGTACTCATCATCCGTGGGGATTTCAACCAGCTCCACAGTGCCGGCGCCCCAGTCACCGACGGGCTCGACCCAGGCACCGGGACGGCCCTGGTAGCTGGCCTCCAGGTCCTGGTAGGCTTCAAAATTACGCTCACGTTGCAACAGGCCAAAAGCGCGCGGGTTTTCAATGCGGTAATAGCTGCCTGCCAGGCGCTGCGGATTGTTCAGCGGTCGCCACAGATGTTCGCCGTTGCCGGCCACCACCCATAAGCCGTCAGAGTCGTGCACTTCCGGGCGGAAATCATCGATATAATGTTGCGTGGTCTTGCCGTGGTAGAACATGCTGGTCAGTGGCGCGACGCCGAGTGCTTCGACATCATCGCGAAAATAAAGATGCGCCTTGACATCAATTTCGGTGCCCGCCCCGGGGCTGATCACGAAGCGGTAGGCGCCGCTGACACTCGGCGAATCCAGCAATGCATACACCGTGATCTGCCTGACTGTATACGCAGGTTTTTCCAGCCAGAATTCGCGGAACACCGGAAATTCTTCACCCGTGTCACGCGCGGTGTTCAGTGCCAGGCCGCGCGCTGACAGTCCGTACACCTGCCCGCGTCCGACGGCCCGAAAATAACTCGCGCCGAGAAAGGTAATGACTTCGTCGAAATAATTCGCTTTGTTGAGCGGATAATGTAAGCGGAAACCGGCGAATCCCAGGTCTATCGGGACCTCTTCAGGCACTGGCAGGCGCCCAAAGTCGAACATGTTCGCCTCAAAATCGACCGGCGCAGACGCGCTCTCCTCGAAAATATTCACCTTAACCTGCTCACGAAACAGTGAGGCGCGCGAAAAAAACTGCAGCTGGAACGGCAGGTTCTCCTTTAACCAGAGACTTTGCGCGGGCAGGAAACGAATATCACGATACTGGTCATAGTTAAGGGCGGCAAGAAACGGTGGTAGCTCTGGTGTCTGTTTCACATAGGCCTGGGTAGCCAGTGCGGCAGCGCGCTGCATGACGCGCTTGAATGTAGACGATTCGTCGTCGGTTGACGCCGCCAATGCGCAACCGTAAAACACTATCAGGAGTGCGCCACCGGCCAGTATCGCCCGGTATTTTTTCTTCCATGCACTGTTATTCATATTGGTATCATTGTACTGCCTGCTAGCGACCGGGCTATTGTCGCTGAAATAGAGCCTGACGGGTAGGTTTCACCTGAAAATCATACTTATTCGGCAGTTAGCAGGCAAAAAACGATGTAAATATTACTTCGATGCCAGCTCAGCTGCTGAGTTCATTCATACAGGCAGTGACCCGCTGAACCCGGGCCTTACGCATAAACACTGTTTTGTCGACCGAGTCACTCTCAGGCCGAACTGTGGCCCTCTGATGTAAACCAGGACATCCGTTTGTGACTTTTATGTCAACAGCAGCGTCTAATTAATCGCCGATTACAAAGTCCAAAATGCATCATCGCTTCCCGTGCAGAAAAATTGACTTGAAGTACACTCTATATGAGTTACGCACAGGCTATAACAAAATAGCTGTTAGATCCCTCGCCTTAAACATACGTATATTACAGACAGGAACCGGTTGTCATGAGTGACTTAAACGAAAAGGAAGAAACCTCACAACATGATGTATCGGATTCTGTGCAGGATTCATTGCAGGAAAGCATACAGGCCGCCGATGAGCAACAGGTGGCCGATATTGTGGAATCCATTACAAGCCAGGAAGCTTTAAGGCAGTACTCCCTGCTGGATGCGGATGAACGTGATCAGCTGATTACAATTCTGACACCGGAAGCCGCCGCCGAATTGATCGAAGAGGCGCCTGCTGAACTCGCCGCGAGCATGATCAAGGACCTCGACTCTGCGGTGGCCGCGAAGATCATGGAAGAACTTCAGTCCGATACCCAGGCCGATATCGTACAGGAAATGCACGAAGACGATGCCGAAGCCATTCTTTCCGAAATGGATTCCGCAAGCGCCGAGGATGTGCGCAAGCTGACCCGGTATGAACCCGATACTGCCGGCGGCCTGATGGAACTTGAGGCTTTCACCTTCGTGAGTAGCGAAACAGTTGGTGCAGTGCTGAAGCGGCTGATCGAAGGCGACGAAGAGTTTGAACGCCACCGTGGACAACATCCGTATATCCTGGATGAGTCCGGCAAGCTGGTTGGCGTGGTTTCCTTGCGTGGCCTGTTAAGAAGCAGGCGCGCTGTCCAGCTCGCCGACATCATGACACCACCCATCTCGGTAACGCCGGAAATGAAACAGGATGTACTTGTGAGCCTGTTTGATGAAAACCCGTTTCTCGGTGTGCCGGTTGTGGATGGTCGTGGCAAGCTTCTGGGCGTTGTCTCAAGACTGGAACTTGCCGAAGCTGAACTGGAGCGTGCAGAACAACAGAGTCTGTCGGTGCAAAAGATCGGCGATGAATTACGCTCGATGCCGACCTTGTTGCGTTCACGTCGCCGGCTGGCATGGCTGTCATCGAATATCGTGTTGAACATTATTGCAGCGAGCGTGATATCCGCCTATGAAGAAACCCTGGCCGCGGTGATCGCGATTGCCGTGTTTCTACCCATGGTGTCCGACATGAGCGGCTGTTCGGGCAACCAGGCAGTGGGGGTCAGCATGCGCGAACTTGCGCTGGGCCTTACCCGACCGATCGACCTGTTTCATGTTTTAAAAAAGGAACTGGGCGTCGGCATTATTAACGGCATTGTGCTCGGCATCCTGATTGGCATCGTCGCCTGGATATGGAAAGACAATGCTTACCTCGGCCTGGTGATTGGCCTGGCGCTATCGGTGAACACCCTGATCGCGGTATCGATTGGCGGCACCGTACCACTGATACTCAAGCATTTCGGTGTTGATCCGGCAGTCGCATCGGGGCCGTTACTTACCACGGTGACAGATATGGCGGGTTTCTTCCTGGTGTTGAGCCTTGCCTCCCTGTTCATGCCGCAGTTACTCGGCTAAACTATTTAACACTGGTCGGCAACCCGGGCAGGTGGCGCTCACTACCGGATCTACCGGTGTTAAAGCACTCAGCAGCTTTAAGCCGCCTTAACCTGTTTTAATCAAATGACGCTATGGCAGATTTTTCGCTGTAGCGATATTATCTCCGTAACGTTAGCTCAGCCATATAGTCCGTCGATAAACACCTGTGGAACGAACCGAATTATCATGAGACATATACCAAGTATTGCGATCGGCATTGCACTCTGCCTGGCAACAGGCTATCGCCCGGTTTTTGCAGCCATTTCTGATGATCTTGTTGAAGATATAGGACCAGTTCCTTACAACAATACGTACACACAAACCGATGCAGACATAGCCGACTCAAAAACAAAAACCTTACCGGAATACTCACGCGGCCGCATGCTGCATGAGAACCATTGTACAAGTTGTCATGAAAGCATGGCTTATATTCGCGCAAAACGAAAAGCAAAAAATTACAAAGCCGTGCGTTACTGGGTCAATCAACGTGCAAACTGGCTCAAGCTGGGCTGGACCGGCCTGGATAAGCAGGAAGTTATACAGTATTTAAATGAACGTTATTACAAATACCCCATTCCGAAATAACCCTGAAACTGACTCACAGTTATCGTCTGTTCTCTCTCGCCCACCAAACGCAACGATAAACAATCTGTGTTTATCATTACTTAAGGTGTCTTCATATACGCCGACACGATCTGCTGCTTGAGTGCACCCACACCCGCAAGC
>JBATHJ010000308.1:0-3536 GCA_049666625.1 Gammaproteobacteria bacterium
TTGCAGCACAACGCGTTGCTTTAACAAAAATGGGTGACCAGATCCAGATCACATATACCAACCCGGTCTACATGGCTGCGGCTTACCATGTCAAAACTGATCTGTCCGCTGTCAAAAATGCGCTGAAATCTGCGCTGGGTGCGACCAAAGAGTATGGGCCCAAAGATGGCCTCACAGCTGATGATCTCGAAGGCTATCACTACACCTTTGGTATGGAATATTTTGACGAGCCTTATGAGCTGAACTCATTTAACAGTTATAACGAGGCTGTCGCTGCTGTTGAAAAAGGCCTGGCGGCTAAGGCCGGTGATACCACCAAGATCTATCGCATCGATATTCCTGGCAGCAAGCAGACCCTGTTTGGTGTAGGCCTGGCTTCTGAAAAGAACAAGTATGCTGACGACACTTTCATCATGTCAGAAATCGATTTCAAGGAAGTGCGTTCGACAGCGCATCTGCCCTATGAAATGCTGGTGACTGGTGATGAAGTTGAAGCCCTGCATGCCCGCTTCCGTATTGCGATGAACTTCCCTGATCTGAGCATGATGGGTTCGAACAGCTTCATGAATATCATGCCGACACCGGATGCTATCAAGAATGCACTGATCCAGGCCAGCGGTGCCAAGGTGAAGTTAGATTTCTAGTCGCCCACCTGTATGACCAAAAAAAGCCCCGGTCTAACCGGGGTTTTTTTTGTATGCCATTAGCTATATTCAATTCCAGACAAATAGTCGGTGAAATTGTCGCGCTAAACGTATAGACTTCTCGGTTCGCGTGTTATGCGAGCCTTAACAAAAGTATATGATTTCAAAGGTTTTTTGACCAAGACGAGTAAATTGTGGAACTGACTGGCGCACAAATCATTATCGAATGCCTGAAAGCTGAGGACATAGATTATGTCTTCGGCTACCCGGGTGGAGCCGTGCTGCACATTTATGATGCATTTTATGCACAGGATGATGTGCAGCATATCCTGGTGCGCCATGAGCAGGGCGCCACGCACGCCGCTGATGGTTACGCGCGCTCGACCGGAAGACCTGGCGTGGTGCTGGTGACCTCGGGGCCCGGCGCCACCAATGCGGTCACCGGTATCGCCACTGCCTACATGGATTCGATTCCGATGATTGTCATCACCGGCCAGGTGCCCAAGCACCTGATCGGTAACGATGCATTCCAGGAAGTCGATTCCGTGGGCATCACACGGCCGATTGTGAAGCACAATTTCCTGATCAAGGACGTCAAGGACATTGCCTCAACCTTCAAGAAAGCATTTTATGTAGCGACCACGGGTCGTCCGGGCCCTGTTGTGATCGATATTCCCAAGGACATCACCGCTGAAAAAACCGAGTTTTCCTACCCGGAAACCATCAGCATGCGCTCGTATAACCCGACATCGAAGGGTCATCCGGGCCAGATCAAGCGCGCGGTCGAGCTCATGCTGTCGGCCGAGCGCCCCATGCTGTACACCGGCGGTGGCGTCATTCTCGGTAACGGCAGTGACCAGCTGATCGAGCTGACGCGTCGCCTCGGCTATCCGATCACCAATACCCTGATGGGCCTGGGTGCTTACCCGGCGAGTGATCGGCAGTTTCTTGGCATGCTCGGCATGCACGGTACCTATGAAGCGAATATGGGCATGCACCAGTGTGATGTGCTGATTGCCATTGGTGCGCGTTTCGACGACCGCGTTACCGGCAACCTGGAAAAATTCTGTCCACACGCAAAAATAATTCATATCGATGTCGATCCGGCGTCGATATCCAAAAACGTCAAGGTCGATATACCGATTGTCGGCCAGGTCGCCCAGGTGCTGGATAATATTCTCAAGGCGATGGATGCCACCGAACAGAAACCCAATGCCAGCGCGCTGCAAAAATGGTGGCAGCAGATTGAAGAGTGGCGTGCACAGGATTGCCTGAAATATGACCGCGAAAGCAAGATCATCAAGCCACAGATGGTGATCGAAGAAATGTTCAAGGTCAGCAAGGGTGATGCGTTCATTACGTCAGATGTGGGCCAGCACCAGATGTTCGCCGCGCAGTATTACGGGTTTGACAAGCCGCGCCGCTGGATTAATTCGGGCGGGCTTGGCACCATGGGGTTCGGTTTGCCCGCCGCCATGGGTGTGCAACTGGCGCATCCGGACGAGCTGGTGATGTGTGTCACCGGCGAAGCCAGTATCCAGATGTGCATCCAGGAGCTGTCCACCTGCAAGCAATACAATTTGCCGGTTAAAATCATCAACCTGAATAATCGCTACATGGGCATGGTGCGGCAATGGCAGGAGTTTTTCTATGAAAAACGTTACGCCATGTCATACATGGATGCCTTGCCTGATTTCGTCAAACTGGCGGAAAGTTATGGCCATGTTGGCATGTATATCGATAAACCCGCAGATATTCGTGGCGCGCTGGAAGAGGCGATTGCACTGAAAGATCGCACCGTGTTCATTGATTTCATTACCGATCAGAATGAAAACGTGTACCCGATGATTCCTGCGGGTGCCGGCCTCAACGAAATGATCCTGGTGTAGTTATGCGGCATATTATTTCGATACTGATGGAGAATGAATCAGGTGCCCTGTCTCGCGTGGCAGGACTTTTTTCTGCGCGCGGTTACAATATTGAGTCACTCTCAGTCGCGCCGACGGATGATCCGTCCCTGTCGCGCATGACCCTGGTCACTTCGGGTACTGATGAAATTGTTGAACAGATCAGCAAACAGCTCAACAAGCTGGTTGATGTTGTGAAACTGATCGACCTGACTGAAGCGCCGCACATTGCGCGCGAGCTGATGTTAATCAAGGTAGAAGCAGTTGCCGATACCCGCGATGAAGTCAAACGGCTGGTGGATATTTTTCGCGGCCGTATCATTGATGTCACTGACACCAGTTACACCATTGAGGTCACCGGCAATGGTGACAAGCTCGACGCCTTTGTGCAGTCACTTTCCAGCATCAGCATTCACGAAGTAGTGAGATCGGGTTTGCTCGGCATATCGCGCGGCGAAAAAACCCTCACTTGAGCTGATTGCAGGCCGGATTACCGGGTTTAATACTTTCGTATTTGCCGCGTTTACCCTCGTGTACACGTGCCTGCAAGAGTTAAAAAATTTAATTTGAAATATTGGAATATATAAAATGAATATCTATTACGACAAAGATTGTGACCTGGCTATCATCCGCGGCAAGAAGGTCAGCATTATCGGTTATGGTTCGCAGGGCCATGCGCATGCCAACAACCTGAAAGATTCAGGCGTTGATGTTGCCGTTGGTTTGCGTGAAGGCTCATCTTCCGCGGCCAAGGCAAAAGCCGCTGGCCTCAGCGTCAAGTCCATCGAAGAGGCTACCGCGTGGGCGGATGTGGTCATGATACTGGCGCCGGACGAGCACCAGGCAGGGCTCTACACGGAGCAGATCGAACCAAACATCAAGCCGGGTGCAGCCATGGCCTTCGCCCACGGTTTCAATATTCATTTCGAAGCCATCAAGCCACGCGCTGATCTTGACGTCATCATGATTGCACCAAAAGCACCGG
>JBATHJ010000309.1:0-1664 GCA_049666625.1 Gammaproteobacteria bacterium
TATGTGCGCCACGAGGTGGTACACAATAAATACGTCGTCAACGACCTGATCAACAAGGGCGCTGTATTTGTTGAAGAGCTCGACGAAATCCCTGACGATGCCACGGTTATTTTTAGTGCGCATGGTGTAGCGCAAAGCGTGCAACGTGAAGCCGCGTTACGTACCTTGCGCGTGTTTGATGCCACCTGTCCGTTGGTGACCAAAGTACACCTCGAAGTCGCACGGCATGCGAAACAAGGTGACGATGTTATTTTAATTGGCCATGCAGGCCATCCAGAAGTCGAAGGCACCCTCGGACAGTATGAAAAAAATGTAACTGGCAGTATTCGACTGGTCGAATCGACAGGTGATGTCGATTTATTGCAAGTGAACGATGGCAGTAAACTTGCTTATGTTACCCAGACCACGCTTTCAGTCGATGACACGCAGGAAATCATCAACCGACTCAAACAACGCTTTCCAGGCATCAAAGGCCCACGCAAGGACGACATTTGTTATGCAACCCAGAACCGGCAGGACGCAGTTCGCGAGCTTGCACTAAAAGTAGACTGCATGCTGGTGATTGGCTCTGCAAACAGCTCGAATTCAAACCGTTTGCGCGAACTTGCACAAAAGCAGGGTGTTGATGCCTATCTTATCGATGGCGCCGAGGACATACTTGACTCGTGGCTGCGCGATAAACATGCCGTTGGCGTCACAGCTGGCGCGTCTGCACCCGAGTTGCTGGTGCGTGAGGTGATGAATTGTCTGCAACAAAAACATAATGCCACGGTCCACCTGGACAATGGCAATTCTGAATCGGTGCGTTTTCAGTTACCCAGGGAACTCAGAAAACAATAAAGCACAAATTAAAAAGGCCTGAATATTCAGGCCTTTTTAAGATTAACAAATCACGGTTTTTACCAGCAGGCAGCCGGTGTTTTTATACCTGACGAACTCAGTGTCAGCACAGTACAGTCACCCGCACTCGTCGTAGTATCGTTCACCTGGGCCCTGCCAGCTACAGCAGTTGCGGTGGTAGTGAAGCCGGTCAACAGATTGGGCGATGTAATACTCAGTGTATACAGCCCGTCATCTGAAGTCGTACTTACATTTAGCCCCGCCGCACCCAACGACGTGGTGTAAGTATTGTTTTGTAGATAGAAGCGTTCTTCGCGGTCTACCAGCCGGGTCAGCGCTACCTTGGCATCTGCGCGTCGCGATTTTTTCATATAGCTATCATAACTCGGATAGGCTATCGCACTGATGACGCCGATGATCGCAACGACGACCATCAGTTCGATGAGCGTGAAGCCCCGAGATTTTTTGCTGGTTATAATCATGGTTCTATCCTGTCCAGTTGTAATCAAACTACTGTTGCTCAACTTCATACCAGTAGGTCTTCTGCACTTTAAATAAATCACCCGTATTCTGCAATTCAGTACCCACTGCTACTGCACTGCCGCCTTCAGTCACGATCACCGAAGGTGATGGCGGGATACCACCACGTTTCAGCAAGGTTCTGCGGTCTTCACGTGTCTTGCTGACCGTGCCTGACAGATTATAGGTTGGCGTACCGTCAGTGACATTGACGAAATACAGCGCGCCTGAACCTGCCTGGGGTATGCAGCTATTGGTGGCGGTCAGAATATTTTCCGGAATGAATGTCGTGAGGATGCCTATAC
>JBATHJ010000310.1:0-4076 GCA_049666625.1 Gammaproteobacteria bacterium
GTCTGCGGCCGGTGTCAATGTGCGCCTGCTCGGGCCGATGCCGACACCGGGCATTGCCTATCTCACGCGCACCCTGCGCGCATCGGCGGGCATCGTGATCAGCGCCTCGCACAATCCGTATTACGATAACGGGCTCAAGTTTTTCTCGGCGCAGGGCACCAAGCTGCCAGACGAAATCGAGCACCGTATCGAAGTCATGTTCGAAGCGACCATGGAAACGGTTGATTCGGCCGATCTGGGCAAGGCGCAGCGCGTGGCTGATGCCTATGGCCGCTATATCGAGGCCTGCAAGGCAAGTATTCCGATCGGCACGCGTTTTACCGGCATGAAAATTGTACTCGATTGCGCCAACGGCGCGACCTATCACATTGCCCCCAGCGTCTTTATCGAACTCGGTGCCGAGGTCATTACCATTGGCGATGAACCCGATGGCCTCAATATCAATGCTGATATCGGCTCGACCTCGCCACGTGCGTTGCGCGATAGAGTACTGGCGGAAAAAGCCGATCTTGGTATCGCCTTCGACGGCGATGGTGACCGCGTGGTGATGGTCGATGCCAGCGGTACTATCGTCGACGGTGATGAGCTGCTCTACATCATTACCTGTTCGCGGGTGCGCAGCGGCGCAAAGCCTGAGGGTGTGGTGGGTACCCAGATGAGCAATATGGGGCTCGAGCTGGCCATCAGGGACATGGGGCTGGAATTTGTGCGCGTCGCCGTCGGCGACCGTTACGTGCTGGAAGCACTCAATCAAAGACAATGGAGCTTCGGTGGTGAATCCTCCGGGCATATTATCTGTCTTGATCGCACCACCACCGGAGACGGCATCGTGTCGGCCTTGCAGGTGCTGGAACACCTCGTAGAAACCGGGCAGTCGCTCAGCGACGCGCTCGGCAGCATGCACAAGCTACCGCAGTGCATGATCAATGTAAAACTCAGCGGGCAGGGCGATCCGTTGAACTCAAGCGGTGTCAAGGCGGCGGTAAAAAATGCCGAAAAAGTCCTCAATGGCAGTGGCCGCGTACTGTTGCGCCCCTCCGGCACCGAGCCACTGGTGCGAGTGATGGTGGAAGGTGAAAACGAGGCCCAGGTCAACGAACTTACGCAATCTATCGCCACTTCTGTTCAGGCCGCCTTATAAACCAGCGGGCCGCGCCTGCCAGCACAGCGTTCCAATAAACTAAGTCTTTGTTTATCTGAGACCCTTTACATCAATATTGGCGTCGATGGCGGGCATATATACCCATTCGCGTCATTGATTTATTCAGTGCCGACAGGTATCCTTGCCCCCCTTTAGAATCAGGTGGAGTGTGTAATGCGGCAGGTGATGGTAGCTGGCAACTGGAAGATGAACGGATCCAGGGAAAGCGTCAAACAGCTCATTGAGGGAATCAAGGCAGGTATTGCTGGCGTCAACGCTGAAGTTGTCGTCTGTCCCTCCTATGTATTCATCCCCGGCGTTGCTGACGCCATTGCCGGATCAGGCATCAAGCTGGGTGCGCAGAACATGTGCGACCAGGATTCCGGCGCATTTACCGGTGAAGTTGCCGGCCCCATGCTGAAAGACTTTGGCGTCGAATATGTCATTATCGGCCATTCCGAGCGTCGCAGCCTGTACGGTGAAACGGACGCTGTTACCGCGAGCAAATACAGCGCAGTATTAAAGCACGGTTTGAAACCGATTTTCTGTATCGGCGAAACCCTGAAAGAGCGCGAATCCGGCGTCACCGAGAAAGTTATCGCGCGCCAGCTGGACGCCTTACTGTACGCCGAAGGTGTGGGCTCGCTGGCCAACGCTGTGCTGGCCTACGAGCCGGTCTGGGCGATTGGTACCGGCAAGACGGCTTCGCCCGAACAGGCGCAGGAAGTACACGCATTCATTCGCAACAAGATTGCTAAACTGGATGCGGACATAGCGGAAGGCCTGCGCATCCTCTACGGTGGCAGCATGAACCCCGCCAACGCGGCTGAGCTCATCGGCCAGGCGGACATTGATGGCGGCCTGATCGGCGGTGCTTCACTCAAGGCTGAAGATTTTTTAACTATTTGTAAAGCGGGCGGTTAATTTAAGTGGATATAATTCTGCTGGTACTTCATGTATGTCTTGCGTTCGGTATCATTACCCTGGTACTGCTGCAAAAAGGCAAAGGCGCGAGTGAAGGCGCAACATTTGGCGGCGGTGCTACCTCGGTATTCGGTGCCAGCGGCTCGTCGAATTTTCTGAGCAAAACCACGGCAATCCTGGCCACCGGTTTTTTCCTCAACAGCCTCGCGCTCGCTTACCTGGCAGCTAACCGCGATATGCCTGCCAGCGTTATTGATAGCATTGAGCAGATTCAGTTACAAAGTGATACTCCGGCAGCAGAAGCACCCCTGTTTAATGCGGTCGAGGACAATGTGCCTCAACCCGCCGAGCTTCCTGCCGAAGCCGACAGTGCTATACCACCACCGGCTGCAGAGTAACGATCACTGTTAGATCAATAGCCGACGTGGTGAAATTGGTAGACACGCTATCTTGAGGGGGTAGTGGCGAAAGCTGTGCCGGTTCGAGTCCGGCCGTCGGCACCATATAAAAAAACGGACAAGTCCACAGGACGTCTCCAGGGCGGAGCAACATAACGAACAGGGCCGGCAATGTACCGGGCCTATGCGGAGTTAAAATGCTCGAAAATTATTTGCCAATTCTGATTTTTCTCGCCATCGGCGTAGGCGTAGGTGTCATTGCCATGTTTATGGGCGGTTTCCTGCTGGCGCCGCATCGCCCTGACGCCGCCAAGAATTCTCCTTTCGAATGTGGCTTCGAGGCATTTGAAGATTCACGCATGAAATTCGATGTGCGTTATTACCTGGTTGCCATCCTGTTTATCGTATTCGACCTGGAAATTGCTTTCCTGTTTCCCTGGGCCATCGTGCTCGACGAGATCGGCATGTTTGGCATTCTCGCCATGGCCATATTCCTCGGCATCCTGGTGATCGGCTTTATATATGAGTGGAAAAAAGGAGCGCTGGAATGGGAATAGAAGGCGTACTCGAAAAAGGCTTTGTTACCACGTCAGCCGACAAACTGATCAACTGGGCGCGTACCGGTTCGTTGTGGCCGATGACCTTTGGTCTTGCCTGTTGTGCGGTGGAAATGATGCAGGCAGGGGCTTCGCGTTATGACCTCGACCGTTTCGGTATTATTTTCCGGCCGTCACCGCGCCAGTCCGACGTGATGATTGTTGCCGGCACGCTGTGCAACAAGATGGCGCCTGCGCTGCGCAAGGTCTACGACCAGATGGCGGAACCACGCTGGGTGATATCGATGGGTTCATGCGCCAACGGCGGCGGCTATTATCATTATTCTTATTCGGTGGTGCGCGGTTGTGACCGCATCGTGCCGGTCGATATATATGTCCCCGGTTGCCCGCCGACAGCCGAAGCACTGCTCTACGGAATTATCCAGTTGCAGAACAAAATCCGCCGCACCAATACCATCGCTCGTTAGAAAGGAATCATCATGTCGAGCAAAGTTCAGCAACTCTCTGAAGCCCTCCAGCGCGCATTTGGTGCTCGCCTGGTATCGAACGTGGTTGCGGCCGGTGAAGTTACGATTGAAGTGTCAGCCGCAGATCTGGTCGCCGTGTGCCAGCAGCTGCGCGACGACACTGCATTTGGTTTCGAACAACTGATTGACGTCTGCGGTGTGGATTATTCCGAGTACGGCAGCGCGGAGTGGACGACGACATCGTCCACCAGTACAGGTTTCAGTCGCGGCGTTACCCCGGGCGTGAACGCGCGTATGCGCTTTGGTGATGTACCGACTTATAAGAACAATGACCGTCAGCGTTACGCCGCGGTTTACCACTTGTTGTCCATCCATAACAACCAGCGCCTGCGCGTGCGTTGTTATTGCGAGAACGATGCCGTGCCGCTGGTGCCTTCGGTGATTTCACTGTGGGCATCGGCCAACTGGTACGAGCGCGAAGCTTTCGACCTGTTCGGCATAATTTTCGAAGGCCACCCGGATCTGCGCCGTATTCTCACCGACTATGGTTTTGTCGGGCATCCATTCCGCAAGGACTTCCCGCTGATTG
>JBATHJ010000311.1:0-1537 GCA_049666625.1 Gammaproteobacteria bacterium
GTCTACGTGCACGATGCATCGCGCGCAGTGGGTGTGGCCGGCGAACTGCTAAGTGCAGACCGCCAGGACGCGTATGTGGCTGCGTTGAAAAAAGAATACGATGATATGCGCATCCAGCGCGCGCAACGCACTTCAAAGCGCAAGACATTTACCCTGGAGCAGGCACGCGCCAATCGTTTTAAATTTGACTGGGCAGCCTACACACCGCCGGTGCCGACATTTCTTGGCATAAAAGTACTGGATGACTATCCGCTGGATGAGCTGGTGGACTACATCGACTGGACACCGTTTTTTCACACCTGGGAACTGGCAGGTAAATATCCCAAAATCCTGCACGACGAAGTAGTGGGTGAGGAAGCAACCCGATTGTTCAATGATGCGCAACAGATGCTGAAAAAAATCGTCGCGGAAAAATGGTTAGGCGCGCGCGCGGTGATCGGATTTTTCCCGGTCAACAGTATTGAAGATGATATCGAACTGTATACGGATGATACCCGGGCGGAAGTCAGTACCGTGTTGCACCATCTGCGTCAGCAAATGGAGAAACCCGATGACCGGCCCAACCAGTGCCTGGCCGATTACATTGCGCCAAAAGCGAGCGACAAAGCAGATTATATCGGTGCGTTTGCCGTCACCACGGGCATCGGTATTGACGAACATGTCGCACGCTTCGAAGCCGATCATGATGATTACAACAGCATCCTGTTAAAAGCGCTTGCCGATCGCCTGGCCGAGGCGTTCGCCGAGCGCCTGCACCAGCGTGTGCGCCAGGAATTCTGGGCTTATGCGCCTGCTGAACAGCTCAGCAACGATGAGCTGGTTGCAGAAGCCTATCGCGGAATCCGGCCTGCGCCGGGCTACCCGGCGTGCCCGGATCATCGCGAAAAAGCCAAGTTGTGGCAACTCATCCGGCCGGATGAAAATGCCGGGCTGACGCTCACCGAGAGCTTTGCCATGATGCCGGCGGCGGCGGTCTCGGGCTGGTACTTCTCACACCCGGATGCGCGCTATTTTGGTACCGGGAAGATCTCGCGTGACCAGGTGACGGATTATGCAGAACGCTCGGGCAAACCGCTGGCCGAGGTGCAACGCTGGCTGGCGCCGGTGATTGAAGACAGCTGAGTGTCGGAATTCATTGCAGTTGCAATATCTGGATAACTCCCTGTAATTATTTATTATTTTGTATAATTGTTGATTATTTCGGGTTCTGTGTGTCGCAAAGATTTACACTTATAATGATGTATGCCATGGTGACGCGTGGTTTTATATGTTTACCTCAACGTGTGTGTCGAAATGTTTTTCAGTTGTGCGGAGAAATCTGCACATTTGTCATTCGATACAGGTTAAAACCAGAAAATGTAACTTTAACTAACTGTTAATGTTGTAAAAATCTAAACTCGGTCATATGTTGGCGCGAAAAATGCTTACCATATGTAGAGTTATTCGTTTTTTTTTAATGTTTATTTTAATCTTCCAGGGAAGCAATCAAAATGAGAAAAATTCTGTCTGTATTTACTCTTGCTGCATGCTGTGGAAC
>JBATHJ010000312.1:0-4060 GCA_049666625.1 Gammaproteobacteria bacterium
TGGCCAGAGGTATCGGTCGCCTCGGTGCGACTATCAGAAACTGTCATCACCGCAATATTGACTGCTATAAAAGATTTTTCACTCATCTCGCTACCCGCAAGTAAAAACCCGATTCTACCGCAACCATCGACATCGAACCCGAGTAAAGGGTTATTGTCTGAAATCTGAAATATCCTGTACCATGGCAATGCATGCAACCTGTAGACAAAAACACGCCAGCACCTGCACTCGTCGACCCGTTTGGCCGACGCATAGAATACGTACGCCTGTCAGTGGCAGACAAATGCAACCTGCGTTGTTTTTACTGCCTGCCTGAAGGCCACAGTGATTTCGAACAGCCCGACCACTGGCTCACGTTCGATGAAACCGAACGCGTGATCAGGGCCTTTGCCGAACTCGGCGTTGGCCGCGTGCGCATCACCGGCGGTGAACCGCTGGTACGCAAAAACCTGCCCGAACTGGCAGCACGTCTTGGTGCCCTGCCCGGCATTAACGATCTGTCACTCAGCACCAATGCCGTGTTGCTGGAAAAACACGCCCAGCCACTGTTCGATGCCGGCATCTCGCGCATCAACGTCAGCCTCGACAGTTTGCGCGCCGATCGCTTCAGGCAGATTACCGGTGGTGATCTCGCGCCCGTGTTGCGCGGCCTGAAGGCGGCCCGCGCCGCCGGGTTTGCGCCGGTCAAAATAAACATGGTAGCAATGAAAGGTATTAACGATGATGAATTCGAAGCCATGGTCGAATTCTGCCTGGAAAATGATTTTACCCTGCGTTTCATCGAAACCATGCCCATCGGCAGCACCGGGGTTAAAGCCAGCGATCACTATATCAACCTGCAACACGTCAAGCAGACTCTGGCCGAGCGCTTTGACCTTATCCCCGGGGTGATGCCCGGCGGTGGCCCGGCGCGTTACATGCAGGTTAAAAACACCGATCTGCGTATTGGCTTTATCACCCCGATCTCGCAGCACTTCTGCGAAACCTGCAACCGTGTGCGGCTCTCGGTCGACGGCACACTCTATATGTGTCTCGGCCAGGAAGACAAGCTGGCGCTAAGACCGCTGTTGCGTGATGGTATCAGTGATGAAGAACTCAGGCAGACCATAGTCGGAGCCATTGCGCTCAAGCCTGAAAAACATGAGTTCAATGACCAGCCAGGACAGGTGGTTCGATTTATGAGTATGACAGGCGGCTAGCACCTGCGCAGAAAGTTATGAGATAAGAAGAGAATATACCGCTTTACTTACTTTCGCTTAACCAGTTCTTTTTCAACCAGCAACCTGAGCTTTTCCCTGCAGTTAATCGCCGAGCATTTACCTGCGTGTTTACAACACAGCTCCAGTTCGCGCATGTTTTCATCATCTACGTCCAGCAGTGACACCAGCGCTATCTCCTCCTTCTCGAGCTCAGACCTGGCATGCTGCATCAGGTCTATGGTACTGAGCCCATCGACGAAACGTTTAATCGCGAAATCCGCGACATGATTAAAATTAAAGTTGCCCAGGCATTCGGGGTTACTGCACGCCATATCTACACCTCAGTTAATTCTATGACACTTGTTCTGAAGTTTTGTTATATGTGGTATTTGTAACCCATAATTTAGAAAAAATCCCGAATTCGCCCACAAACGGAACAAATCTCTGGATGGGTGACACGAAATGTGAGACAGGTCTCTATTCAGGCAGAATTGAGCTGGCTGGATCGGCACCAGCCACCACGCCAGCATTGTAATTTATTGCTTATACAGCTTTTCAAACTTCGCCACGCTGAAGCCGTTCATGCGTTTGCCGCCGACCAGGATAATCGGCACGCCGCGCCCTTTCAGCTGTTTGAAGCCCTGCTTTCCGGCGCGGCTTTTTTCGATGTCATACACCACGTAGGGAATATCATTCGCCTTGAAATACTGTTTGGCTTTAGTGCATATCCCGCACCAGGTGGCACTGTACATCACCACCTTGTCGGGTTTACCCAGGCGCTGTTCCAGCGGTGTGATTTCGACCGCGGTGTAGGTATTGATCTTGAGTTCAAGCTGCTCTGTTTGTTGCCCGGCAGGCGGCGTATCGGAAAAGTGTGTCTTGCCCTGCGCATCAACCCATTTGTGAATTTCGGCGCCCGCGTGCGTAGTCAACAGCAGTAACAGCACTAAAGTCAGTCGTGTCATTACGTCCCTGTTCATGTGTTTGATACAGCCTCGCATAGGTGATCAGATGTGGACACGTTAGCATATTCTCCAGCGCTCATCTCGGCACTTCTACATTCACGTAATTTGAATAATTCGCGGACAACTCTTTATCTTATAGCACTGTGTTTTCTTTGCCACAGAGGCCGCAGAGAACACAGAGGTTTAAGCCCAAAACAATTACTGTCCGCGAAAAACGCAAAGCACGCAAATAAAACAAAGATCTTGAGGCTTGTCATGCTGAGCGGCTTTTGCGAAGGATCTGGGGCCTCGGCGGCTACAGTTTTTTTTCCTGAAAACAGGCATCAGAATGACAGCTATATGTTTTACATTCGCGTTATTTGCGTTGTTCGCGGACTACGCTTTATCTTTATGTCACCGTGTTATCCGTGGAAACATCCCGCTTCGGATTCTACCCACACTGGCGTTTTTGTAGCTGATTTGTGTAATTACTGCTAGCATCTCCAGCATGTTATCCGCGGCCCTTGTCTCGTTCGCACACTTCCTGGCATTTTTTGCCATGACGGCTGCGTTGGTGTTGCAACTGGTGTTGCTGACAGAAGATGTTGATATCCGCCGCGCAAAACGTATTCGGCGTGCAGATGCGGTCTATGGACTGTCCGCGCTTGCCATCCTGGTGTTCGGCTTTTTACGTGTGTATTACTTTGAGAAAGGCGCTGATTACTATTTCAGCAATGCCTGGTTTATTACCAAGCTGGTCGTATTTTTTCTTATTGGCATACTCTCAACAATCCCGACGCGGCGCTTTATGTCCTGGAAGAAAACACTGCGCAGCGGCAAAGCGCCCGTGTTATCCGATGCCGATGAACGCAAGCTGCGGCTGGTGATTCACGCCGAACTGACCGGCATTGGCATCATATTGTTGTGTGCTGCATTGATGGCACACGGCATTGGCAGCTTCTGACAACTATCTACAGCCCTCTACTGGGGCACGCGCAGGTATTCGCCGACGGTGATATCGTTGGGGCTTTTCAGGTGCGGGTTGGCCTTCAGAATCTGCTTGTGTTTAAACCCTGAACCGTAGGCCCGTCTGGATATTTTCCACAAGGTATCACCGCGTCTTACCCTGATGAAGCGGATTTCGTTTGCGCGTTCTGCGCTAGCTGATTTAAGCAGGTCAAGATAGGCTTTTTCGCCGGGACTTAATTCTGCAGACGGGGGCTGTTTATTATTTCCAACGGCTGCACTACCCCCGCTGTTCTCCTCGACCGCATCATCCTGCGCCAGTGCATTTTGGTTGGCAACCTGTGGTGCATTGACATCGATGGGTTTGAATGTTGATATCGCGCTGGCTGCACGCTCCTGCATCTCATTGACATTCACTGCATCATCCGAACTAAGCTCGGCCAGGGCCGCATGGTCACGCACATCATGATCCCAATCGACATCATCTGCGTTTGTAAGATGTTTACTCTCAGGCGGCAGAGGTATGCCGCGTTGTTGCATCGCACCGATATGTGCCGCGTTACTGCTGTCGTTATTACTGCTTTCGACATTCTGGTTGATCATCCACAACAGCCAGAAAATCACCGCGAGTGAAACCAGGTTGACAATAACCAGGATGGTCATGGGTTTGTTATCAAGCATCGACATGGCTATCGCTTCAGCATGTCCACCGCGGGCATGGCTGCCGGCGATGACCCTGCGCCCGTGACCAGCAGCATGGCAACCATTAATACGCTGCTTGTTTGCAGCCGGCATTCTGGTTTCATTTGTTACCCCGTCAGTGAAGCACGTAGACAGTCACTCTAATAACACACACGCCCTGGATCTTATGGCTTTATTCACGTTAGTGACTGAAATATATGGGATTTTGGCGCTGCTTTAAACAGTTATTTTGCCAGTTATGTGATTATG
>JBATHJ010000313.1:0-2010 GCA_049666625.1 Gammaproteobacteria bacterium
ATCGCACCCATGATGGACGAAATACCCATCAGGTGAACCGAGAAAATGAAGTAGTCAGTACTGGCCGGGCCATACGTGGTCGACAGCGGCGCGTAGAACGTCCAGCCAAAGTTAGGCGCAGACCCCATGCCCATCAGGCTCATGACCAGGCTGGCAATCAATATACCGAACGCGCCTGGCAGCAGCCAGAAGCTCCAGTTGTTCATACGTGGCAGGGCCATGTCCGGCGCACCGATCATCATCGGCACCATCCAGTTTGCCAGGCCGACGAAGGCCGGCATGATGACACCGAAGACCATGATGAGACCGTGCAGAGTGGTCATCTGGTTGAAGAATTCCGGTTCTACAAACTGCAAACCGGGCTGGAACAGCTCGGCACGGATAACCAGCGCCATGGCGCCACCGATAAAGAACATGGTAAAGCTGAACCACAGGTACATGGTGCCAATGTCTTTATGATTGGTACTAAATAACCAGCGGCCAATACCGGTTGGTTTGTGATCATGATGATCGTGATGTTCTTCGATAACAGCGCTCATAATTGCCCCTTTAAAACGTTATCTATAAATTATTTAAAATTAATTCGTTGAGTTTAGCGTGCAGACTTGATGTCTGATGGCTGAACCATGTCACCCATGTCATTGCCCCATGCGTTTCTTTCATAGGTAACGACAGCGGCGATGTCGGCATCATTTAACTGGCCACCAAACGCCTGCATCGCAGTACCTGACTTGCCGTGCACAATGATATCAATATGCCCAGCAGTCGGGCCGGTGGCAATTGCACTGCCTACCAGGCCCGGGAATACATTCGGGATACCTTCACCGCTTGCCTGGTGGCAGGCCGCGCAGTTTGTGGCATAGACTTTTTCACCCTGTGCCATCAGCTCGGCCATGGTCCAGGTCTTGCTGGCGCTGGCAGCGACTTCGGCAGCAGCCATTTTCTGGCCATCGACCCAGGCAAGGTAGTCTTCTTCAGACTTGGCTTCAACTACGATCGGCATAAAGCCGTGATTGGTGCCACACAGCTCGGCGCATTTACCGCGGTAAATACCCGGCTCGGGGACGTTGATCCAGCTTTCATTGATGTAACCGGGGATGGCATCCTTTTTCACGCCAAAGGCCGGCACCCACCAGGCATGAATGACATCGTTCGAAGTGAACAGCAGGCGAATTTTCTTGTTGGTTGGAATCACCAGCTTGTTGTCAACGTCTAGCAGATAATTCTCATCCTTAACGACATCGGGATTTGATGCCAGGCTCAATGCGCCAGGCGTGCTGATATTACTGAAAAAGCTGACTTCCTTTGCGTTTTCACCAACGTTGTAGTCGTAGTGCCATTTCCACTGGTAACCGGTCACCTTGATCGACATGTCCGGGTTGGAAACATCTTCCATCGCCAGCAGCACCCTGGTCGCCGGAATCGCCATGGCAATCAAAATGATGAACGGGACCGTAGTCCAGGCAATTTCTAATGTTGTGCTTTCGTGAAAATCGGCAGGAACAGCGCCTTTTGATTTACGGTGGTTGATGATCGAGTAAATCATGGCGCCGAATACGACGATACCAATGACCACGCAGATCCACATTACCAGTTGATGAATTTCATAGGCGTCCTGACTAAAGGACGTAACACCGGGCTTCATGTTCAACTGGTAGCCAGCCCATGACTGGGCGCTGATAAGCAGTAGACTGATTAGTCCGGCAACACGGATAGCTGCACTCATTCTAACTCCTGAGACGTTTTATAGTTTTTGAATTCTTATTGATTGTTGCGATGAATTCAGGGCCATTTTCGGGCGCAAACACGCCATGCACACCACAACGCAACGGCGCGTATCCTACTTTTAAATAATAATCATTACAAGTAAATTTCTGCTGCTATATAAGATTTTGCTAATGTTTTTAGCTATTTATCGCGCAGCCACGGAGCCGTTGTCAGCGTTATTATTAAAAATGCAGGTACAACATAGACAACCAGCCAGAAAACCGGATTTATTCGGGTCTATTT